>JANXDV010000013.1 GCA_025058955.1 Archaeoglobaceae archaeon
TGTGATCGCTATTGAAGTCTTGTTCAAGTCCACTGGACTACCACCTGCGGTTTGTGTAACGTAGAAGTAGATCTGACCTACTTTACCATCAGAACCCGTTGTCCCTCCTGCAGAACTTGTGCAGTTCAAATATATATACTGCCCATCAAGTGTGAGTGAGCTCGAAGCTTGCTTTACTCCAGTGTCAACCACTTGCTTCGACTTCTGTGTTGTATAGAAACCCGCGCCAAGCATTACGTAGCTGAAAACCGCTGCAACTACTACGAATGCTATCAGCACTATTGCCGCTTCCAAGCCGGTAAATCCTTTTTCATTCCTTCTCAACCCACATCCCATATTCTCACCTCACCCTCCCAGCATTGGAGGCTTTGAAGGTAAATATAAATAGTTTTTCTTGTATATTGAAATTTCTTTTTTCTAAGTTGAAATTTTCTTTATGAAATTTCAAAAGTGCAACACTTTTAAAATTGAAAGAGAGATCAAATTAAAATTTTTATCTCGGAATGTGTAAAACCCAAGAAGCTCTGGATCTAAAAATTAAAATATTTCCGCCCGATCAAGCTCATAATTTGCAATTGCAATGCACTGCTCAGCCATGAGTGAGAATTTGGAAACACTAATTGTGCTCTTGATAAATCCGAGGATCAAGTCTTCTTCTCTTTTTTTAACCCCTAAGTGATCTCCAAGGATGAAGAGCGGATTTTTCATAGTTGTAACAACATCTCTTATGTCCTTCCCGTCTTCTCTCATATAGTAGATCTCATAGTTCTTCGAAAGCTCTATTAATAGCTCATTTAGATTTTTTCTTGCAACGAAGATCCCTGAATTCGTCTCAACCCAGTCTTTGCTGATCTTGAAGCCAACCGCTTTTCTTATGTGTCCAGCAACATTTCTTTCGTCTGGTGACATCCTTCTAAGTTCATCACTCTTAATTCTCATAACCTTTGGTGGATCAGGCTCGCCAAGGAGCAATAAATAAACTTCAACACCTTTTCTTATTGAATGCGAAAGGAACAAAGCTTGAGAAATGCATCTGCAAAGAACATCTATCCTTCCAGCTCCAGGAAGATCGCTGAGATTGAAAGGCTCGGTAAATGCTTCGTTGCCAATAATAAGAAAGCCTCTCATTCAAAATTCACCTCTTAGCACTTTTAAAGCAAATTCCTTGTTGCGTGCAAGAGTGATGGCATAGTTGTCCCAAAATACGCAAGTGCCGAGCACAAGAACGTTGCCATTTAATGCCCCAAAGACACCTTTGCCAACCACAAACTCTTTTCCACCGCTAACCGAAGCAGAGCATGGCATAACTACTTCAAGATCCCCACATTTTGCAATTGGAAACATCTCATCCCCAACGTTGTTCTCAGGATCCTTGATCAGATCGTAGTTGATCCTGAGCCCAAAGAGCTTTGCAACCCTATTAACGTTTTGCGAAACCTTATCGACATTCGAATAATATCCTGTAAGAACAATTTTTTTCCCCTCTTCAGCCCATCTCTTGATCTTTAAAACATCATTTCTTGTGAAATCGATCTCAGGGTAATTAAAAACGATCAGATCGTAATTTTCAAGCTTTTTAAAGCTCTTTTCCTCACTCATTTCAATACCCTCCTTCTCAGCAAGCCTTGTGAGCTTTGAAAAGTAATAATAATCGCCAATGCTGAATTCTCCCCTACTTGCGCTCCAGACAACTCGCATGTCCTAAGTTTCTTCAAAGCAAAAAAGCATTTCCAATGCTCCTATAATGTAGACTTAGATCCACTCAGGAATTCTTTGTTTTGCTAAAAGATCAGCAAGTGTCTCCCTTTCTCTTATTAAGGCTGTTTTGCTTCCACTAACAAGCACCTCTGCACATCTTGCCCTTCCATTATACTGACTGCTCATAACAAATCCATAAGCTCCAGTGTCAAGGATTGCTATCAAATCTCCTTTCTCTACTTTCGGGAGCATTCGATCTTTTGCCAAAATATCCCCGCTCTCACAAATTGGTCCTACAATCGTGTAAAGCTCCTCCTCTTTGCCCTCTTTGTTTGCAACAACCACGCGATGATAGGAACCATACATTGCTGGTCGAATGAGCAAATTAAAGCCTGCATCAACTGCGACAAAATTCTTATAGCCTTTCTTGACCGCATTTACCTTAGTAAGAAGGATCGTTGTATTTCCAACCACGCTTCTTCCTGGCTCAAGCCATAACTTTGGTTCAGCTTTAAGATTTGAAAGCAACTCCTCGTAAGCGGGAAACAAAGCCTTTGAGAGATCTTCTGGGCTTGGAGCACCCTTGCCTTCATAATCAATTCCAAGACCACCGCCGAGATCGATGAAATCCAGCTGAATTCCCATTTTCTCGATCTCTGCAACAATTTTGCCGATCTTCTGCATAGCCAAGACAAAAGGAGAAGGATCGAGAATTTGGCTTCCAATGTGACAGTGGATCCCAACTGGAACAACTTTCTTCATTTTCAAAGCCATTTCATATGCCTTTAAAGCCTGCTCTTCTGGAATACCAAATTTGGACTCTTTTAGCCCAGTAGCGATCTTTGGGTGAGTCCTTGGATCTATATCCGGATTTATGCGAAAAGCGATCTCTATCTTCTTTCCTTCTTTTTCTGCGATGCTCTCTATTGTCCTAAGTTCGTCAAAGCTGTCTACGCTGAACTTAACACCTGCTCTAATCCCCATCTCAATTTCAGCATCGGTTTTTGAATTTCCGTTGAAAAGTATTTTATCCCTTTCAAAACCAGCTAAAAGGGACAAATAAAGCTCTCCATCACTAAAAACATCAGCTCCAAATCCATTAGAGGCTATTATCTTCATTATTGTAAGATTGTTGTTCGCTTTCACCGCATAAAGTTTCTCCGCATTAGGAAATGCCTTCTTGTAAGCTTCTACGTTCTTCTCAAGCTGTAACTTTGAGGTTACGTAAACAGGAGTTCCATATTTTTCTGCAATATCAACTGTAGAAACATCTTCAACAAAAAGAATTCCATTTCTACGGGAGAGCATAATTAAGACAGCTCTACGCGTAGCTTTTCAGGATCGTATGACCAATCTGCTGGGAGTATTCCTCTCTCTTTGTAGTAGCTTGAAAGTCTCCAGATCTTTGCCTCGATCAACTGCAAACCCCTTCTGTTGTGTAGATCTTTCTTATGAACCTCCAAATGCCTTCTAAGTTTTAAAGCCTTTCTTATGAGAGACTTTAAGTCTTCAGGATACTTAATTGATATGCCATTCTCTTTCAAAACATCCAAAAGTCTTTTTCCTGTGATCTGCCTAACCGAGGGGATTCCATATCTATCTCTTAGAACCATTCCAATCTTTGAGGGTTCAAGACCTTCATTGTATAACTCCAAAATTTTCTTTTCTACCTCCTCCTTAGACATCTCTACCCATTCAGGCGGAGAAGTTCTGTAAACTCTTTTAGATCCAGATCTCCCTCTTCTGCTCTTGTGCATTCTTGCCATGGTGACACCTCAAAACAAAACCATTTCATGGAATTTAAAACTTTCTTCATAAAAGCTTCATCAGCGGATATCGAAGTTTTTCATCCCACTCGAGCACCGCTTCAACTCTTTCACCTTCAAATTCAACAACAACTCTTGCTCTTATCATCTCTGGTGAAAGAGAAGTGTATCCAAAAGCTGAAAAGCCTTTTAGCTTTTCTCTATCTATCCTAACTTCAGCAGAAACTACATATGGCTGGAGCTTTACACAACTCTCAATAGCTTTTTCGAGGATCTCAGCATTCTTTTCCGAGACTGGAGCTCCTATGAACTGATGAAATAAAGCTCCAAGCTTTATTCCAGCTTCAAAACTTGCAATAACCTTTTTTTCCTTTTCCATAATCCCACCAAAGGATAGAGTGTATAAAGAATGGCTGAAAAGAGGAGTAAATAGCAGAATTCTAAGTAAAAGATCGAAAGTAAGATAAAAATCGCTGGAAATACGAGAATGAACCCTCTAATTCTTGGATATTTCAGGTCTGAAACCATTAAGATTGAAAGAATGACCAAAGCGATTGCGATGATTTCAGTAGGTTGTTCGAGTCTTAGAAGTGAAGTTAATATAATAGCACTGATACTCGTTGGAACTCCAAGAAACCCTTCTGCGTTCAGAACATTGAATCTTGCCAATCTTAGTATTGAAAAGGCTAAAAAAAGAGATACAAATGCGAAAAGATAGATTTTAAATATAATTATTGCTACAGCGGGAAAAACTGCAAATGAAATAGAGTCAGCAAGTGAGTCGAGCTCTTTTCCGATCTTACTTTTTTCCGTCTTCGAGGCTACCCATCCGTCAAGTCCATCTGCGATCAGTGCGAGGTAAAAGAAAGTAAAGCTTTTTTCAATGTCCTGAATAGCATATGTAATTGCTGAAAAGCCGAAAAGAGCATTGAGAATGCTAAGAGAGTCCGCAAGACTAACTTCTCTGAAGATCTTCATTTCTCATCGCCACTTTCTCTCCCGCTTTAACCTTATCTCCTGCTTTCTTGACAAAACTGTAACCCTCAGGCACTTCGAGCACAACTCGAGAACCAAATCTGATCATTCCGATCTTCTCTCCTCTCTTCACCTTCTGCCCTTCTTCCACATAACAGACTATTCTTCTCGCAAATATTCCTGCGATTTGGATAACTTTGAATATTCCATCCTCAGTCTCTATGAGTATTTCGTTCATTCTCGGATCCTTTATTCTTCTAAAAGCTGGCAAAGCTTTTCCTTCTCTGAATTCAGTCTTTAGAACCTTTCCAGTGACTGGTGCCCGATTCACATGGCAATCAAATGGGCTCATGAAAATTTCAAGTCTTCTGTCTGATATATAGTCAATTCTTCCGTCCGCTGGAGAAACTACTCCTTCATCGATCTTTCGATCTGGATCTCTAAAAAAGTATGCTGTGAATAGAGCAAATAGAAGTAAAATTAACGCCAAGGGAGTAAAGATAAAGTAAAATAGCAGTGATAGAATCAGAAGTAGGCACAATATTTTCAAACCGCTTCTTTCAATCACCTCTAATCCCCCTTACTATTTCTTCCTTCAGAGAATAAATGAGTTCCGTAAGTTCAGGCAGAATTCGGAAGACCGCATAAGCTATCGCTATGAGAGCGAGGAAAGAAAGGAGCTTGGCAATTACATGATGTGCTATGTAAAAACTGTTCTCTCCAAAGATCGAGTATGCAAAGCTCACAATGACGAAAACATTTCTGAAAAGATTTAGAAAATAGATCACTGGGACAGAGATCAGAAAAGCCTTCAATTTCCTTTTTAGATCTGCATTTATTCCAAGAGTAGCTCCAGAGAATAGAGCCATGCTTTCAATTGCGGTGCAGGCGAGTATTATTTCGACAGAGCTATTCCCAAGCTTTATAACCGCTCCGTAAGAATTCATCTGATAACCAAGCATGTTTCCGAGAATAGAGGAGAGATAAGCGGTTAAATCGATGAGTGCTGAGTTAAATAGTGGTATGAAAACGAAGGGGAAATAGATCGCACAAGCTAAAGCTGAAAAGGCGGTTACCTCTAAAAAAGTCCTCGAATTTCGAGATAATATCGCTTTTGCCATTAGAAGGAAAAATATTGCTCCAAGACTAAAGATCAGGACATTTACATAGTCTTTGCCACTAAGAAATTCCAATGCTTTTATTAGGCATGCAAGGGCGAATAAACTCCAAGAAAAAGCTCCAATAACTGATCTTTTACTGAAAACGTAGATCACCATTGGAATTATGCTAAGTGAAGCTATGATCTCTGATAACATAGGAATGCTTCCTTTATTTGGATTTTTTAAGCTTTGCCAAAAATTTTAAAAATCGTGAATCCCGATTGATAGGGATGGAAAACACAAAGCTCGTGGAACTCTTGTTAACCGCAGAAGTCTTCAACCGATATGAGATCCTGAATGAAAGCGATATACCCAGAGATATTAGGAAGGCTCTATACAGTAAAGGAGCACTGAAGAGACCTCTTGTTGTGAAAGAAGATAACGTTGTTCGATATGCAGGTAAAAGCTCAAACGAGTTACCATTTATTGATTTCAATCCAATGACAAGGCAATTCAAGATCACTTCTTTTGAGCTCGCTACCAAATGGCTTGCAACAAAGGGATTGGAGCTTATAAAGCGCAATCCTGTGCTTGCTTACTACTACGAGAACTTTGACTCCCTGGATGTTTCCTACGAAGATGCCAAGAAAGTAAATTTGCCTGCGCATGGAGACAAAGAATGGCTATCGAACGTTATTGCTGAGCTTAGCAAAAATGAGGAAACGAAGGAGATGCTCGAGCTCGTAAGAATTTTCTCCCCTGAGGAGATCAATGTGGATTTTGACTCAATAGCACTGAATGAAGAGCAAATGGAGGAAGTTAGAAAGATCGAGCTTGCTTTGAGTGAGAAGGATTATCTGAGAAAGATCGGACTCGTGGATATAGGAAAACTCCTCTTCATAGGTCCTCCAGGCACAGGAAAGACTACAACCGCAAGAGCTTTGAGTAAGAAACTTTACTTACCTTTGCTTGAAGTCAAGCTTTCGATGATCACAAGCCAGTATTTAGGAGAAACATCCAAGAACATTGAGAAGGTATTTGAAATTGCAAAGAAACTCAGTCCTTGTATTCTTTTCATAGATGAATTTGACTACGTTGCCAAAATGAGAACGAGCGATGAGCATGCTGCAATAAAAAGGGCTGTTAACACTTTGCTTAAGGCAATTGATGACATAAATCTCGTTAACGATGGTGTTTTGCTCATAGCTGCAACAAATCACCCCTCAATTCTCGACTTAGCGGTATGGAGACGATTTGACAAAGTGCTTGAATTTCCAGAGCCAGAAGAGAAAATAAGAAGAAAGATCTTCGAGATCTTTCTCGAGAAAATCGAGGGTGATTTTAACATAGAAGAACTTGTAAAAGAGACAAAAAGTTTCACTGGAGCGGATATAAAGCTTGTTGTAAGAGAAGCTGTGCTTAAAGCTCTACTTAACGGACGAAAGAGCATAAATCAGAGTGATTTGCTCTCTGCGATTGTAGAAATAAAGAACAGATTCAAAATAAGAACACAAGAAGCATGATCATACAACTTCTTGGCACTGGAGACTCTCCTGGAACACCAGTCTTGAACTGCCACTGCAAAACTTGTGAAGATGCGAGAAGGAATAGATGGGAAAGGAAAAGATACTCGATCCTTGTGAAGAGTGCTGGAAAGGTGATCCTGATCGACACTTCTCCAGATCTGCGAAGACAATTGCTTGACAATTCGATTGAAAAAGTTGATGCGGTTATTTGGACACACTCGCATTTCGATCATTTTGGCGGTTTCAGCGAGTTTTACAGAGTTCAAGGCAATGTAGATGTCTACACAACCCCTCAGATCCATGAAAGCATCGGCAAGTATCTGCACTTTTTGAGTTACAAAAGGAGAGAAGTTAACACCTTCGAAAAATTCACGATCTCAGATCTCTCCTTTACACTATTTCCCGTTAACCATCCACCTGTTGAAGCGGTTGGTATTAGGATCGAGTGGAATGGATATCGAGTCGTGATCAGCGGAGACACGAACATCGAGATCCCTGAAAAAAGCATCGAAGAAATGGAGAAACCAGATCTCTTCGTAGTAAATTCCATAGCTCCAAGTGGGAAGTTTAAGAAGCACATGAATGCGAGAGAAGCTTTATACTTAGCTGAGAGAATTGGAGCGAAAAAAGTGGTGCTTTCCCATTTGGGACACTTTTTCCCACCACCAAAAGATGCAAGTAGATACTATCCGGTTGGAGAGGATTATCAGCTATTTTCATTTGGCGAAGGGAAGCTAAATGAATTCATTGGGGATTGATATAGGTGGAGCAAATCTTAAAGTCTCGAATGGGCGGGATAATAGGATCATATACTTCCCAATGTGGAAAAAAGCTTTGGAACTTGAAAATAAGCTTAAAGAAGTGGCAAAAGAATTTGGAGCGGAGAAAGCAGGAGTTGTAATAACTGCAGAACTTGCAGATTTTTTCAAAAGTAAAAGAGAGGGGATCGAGTTTATAGCAAATGCCTGTAGAAATGCTTTTAAAGAAGTTTACTTTCTCGACCTCGAGGGCAGAATTACCAAAGAGATCTATGATCCAATGAAGTTCTGTGCGAGTAATTGGATAGCCTCGATTTCTTTTTTGTTAGAAGAGGGGTATAGAGATTTTCTTTTTGTAGATATGGGATCTACGACGACAGATCTTATCCCAGTAAAGGACAGAGCATTGGCGGGTAAAACTGACTTTGAAAGACTTCGGAGAAAAGAATTGTTGTATTTCGGGATCCTAAGAACTCCAGTTTTTTATGTTCTAAGGAATTTTATGGATGCGGATCTTTGTCCTGAATTCTTTGCGATCACAGCGGACGTTTTCAGAGTTACTGGGGATCTAAGCGAAGAAGACTACAACTGTGAAACTCCTGACTCTGGTGGAAAAAGCGTTAGAGAATGTATGCTAAGACTTTCAAGAACCGTTTGCTGTGATCTCGAAGAATTGGGAGAAATGAATGCAAAATTGCTCGCTTTAAAGGCTAAAAAAGCTATGATAAGAATTCTAAAAAAGAATATTAGTGCGAAGCTCACCCAGTATAATCTGAAGAGAGTTTTGGCTTGCGGTATTGGTGAGTTTCTAATAGCTCAAGCATTTGATTGCAAAAAGTTATCTGAGAGCTATGGAAACGCCTCAAAACTTTTCCCTGCCTTTGCAATGTTAAAGCTTGTTGAGAAGATTTAGATAGTAAATGATCTCACAGGAATGCTCAGCATAACTTGCTTTGTTAAATGCCTCTATTAGATCCTTGCCCGCCGAGTAAATTCCATGAGCTTTAGCAATTGCAACCCCTCTTGCTTTTATTGTCTCAGCTATGCTCTCAGCATACTCCTCGCTTCCAAATTCCTCGCTAACAACATTTAGCTCTCCCAAGAACATTTTACCCTCGAGATCCAATGGTATGATCTTATCTTTTTTAAGACTCAAAACAACGTTGAATACTCCATGGCAGTGAATAACCGCCTTGTAATCGGTTTTTTCGTAGATCTTAGCATGAACCAATCTGTCCCTCGATGCTTGAGGGTGAGAAATTTCTACAAAGGAGTTTTCACTTAGCGAATTCAAGTTCGTTCCAGACTTTGTGATTATAATTTTGTCTCCATTTCGAAAGCTCAGATTTCCACTCGCTCCATCTACGAGACGAGAACGAAATAGCATTTTTCCGATCTCTATTGCATTTTGGATCATATGCACGATTCAGCGAAACCTTTAAAAATCTTTTTTTCTAATTATTTTAGTGCCCGAGTGGGCTATTTTGGGTGGATCTATGGAAATGGAGGGGAAGATATATAAAGGGACGACCACTGTAGGTCTCGTTTGCAAGGATGGAGTAGTGCTCGCTACCGAGAAAAGAGCTACGATGGGCAATTTCATTGCAAGCAGAACTGCTAAGAAAATATACCAAGTGGCAGATAGAATTGCGATGACAACCGCTGGAAGCGTTGGAGATGCTCAATTTCTCGCAAGAATAATAAGAGTTGAGGCAAGTCTTTATGAGATAAAAAGAGAAAGGAAGCCTACTGTTAGAGCAATTGCCACACTAACTTCTAATTTGCTCAACTCTTACAGATATTACCCATACTTCGTCCAGCTACTCATTGGAGGCGTTGATGAGGAGGGGGCAAAGATCTTCTCGATCGATCCAATTGGTGGAGCAATAGAGGAAAAAGAGATCGTCGCAACCGGTAGCGGTAGTCTTACAGCATATGGAGTCCTCGAGGATCGTTTCACACCCGAGACCTTGACAGAAGATGCGGTAATTCTTGCAATTAGAGCGATCATGTCCGCAATGAAGAGAGATTCCGCGTCTGGGGATGGAATAGATGTTGTAAAGATCACCGAGAAAGAGTTCTATCAGTTGGAGCCGGAAGAGATTGACAGAATAATTTCGAAATTCAAGAAGTGAGATGGTCGAACTGGATGAAATAAGAAGCAAGATAAAGGAACTGGTTCCCGAGAATGTAAGGATTAAGGATGTTGAATTTGAAGGTCCACTGCTGGTAGTTTATATTGAGAATCCCCAAGAGATCGCTGGAATCGATCTGATCAAGAAGCTTGCCAAAGAGCTTAGAAAAAGAATCGTGATCAGACCAGATCCAAAAATTTTAAAGCCTAAAAATGAGGCTGAGCAGATCATAAGAAAGATCGTTCCAGAAGAGGCAAAGATCTCAAACATAACTTTCGATGAAGAAAATGGAGAAGTGCTCATAGAAGCGGAAAAGCCAGGAGTGGTTATAGGAAAGCAAGGGACAACTTTTAGAGAGATCATGAAAGAAGTTGGCTGGAGTCCGAGAGTTATGAGGACTCCTCCAATAAAATCAAAGACGATCGAAAGTATAAGAAACTATTTAGCGAGCGTTCGCGAAGAAAGACAGAAAATAATGCAAAGAGTTGGCGAAAGGATTCATAGGAGAACGATTTTGGATGAAAACTGGGTTAGGGTTTCGTTTCTTGGTGGATGCAGAGAAGTCGGTAGAAGTTGTTATCTACTCCAAACGAGAAATACAAAGGTTTTGATCGACTGTGGAGTTAATGTCAGCAACGTTTCTGAGTCTCCTTATCTTTATCTACCAGAAGTTCAACCTCTTGACTCGATCGATGCGGTCGTTATAACTCATGCGCACTTGGATCATTGTGGTCTCGTTCCCCTGCTTTACAAGTATGGCTATAACGGACCGCTCTACGTGACACCGCCAACAAGAGATCTAATGATCTTACTTCAGCTGGACTTCATAGAAGTCGCTGGAAGAGAGAATGAAGCAATTTACAGCTCTTCAATGGTTAGAGAGGCTTTGAAGCACACGATAACTCTCGACTATGGTGAAGTTACAGACATAAGCCCAGATCTGAGGCTAACATTTTACAATGCGGGACATATCCTTGGCTCAGCGATTGCACACTTCCATGTTGGTGAAGGATTATACAATATAGCCTTTACCGGAGACTTCAAGTTCGAAAAGACAAGACTTTTTGATAAAGCTACCAACTTTTTCCCGAGAGTTGAAGCGCTGATCATGGAAGCAACCTATGGCGGATCGAATGATTTTCAGCCTTCGAGAGCTGAGGCGGAGCAAAAGCTTGTAGAAGTTATAAATGAAACTGTTGAGAAAGGGGGTAAAGTTTTGATTCCAACTTTTGCTGTAGGTAGAAGCCAAGAAGTTATGATCGTTCTCGAAGAAGCCATAAGAGAGAAAAAGCTCAAAGAGGTGCCAATTTACTTGGATGGTATGATCTATGAAGCTACCGCTATCCATACCGCTTATCCAGAATACCTAAATGCAAATCTTAGAGACCTGATCTTTTACAATGGAATAAATCCATTCATAAGCGAGAACTTCGTTAAGGTTGAAACGAGTGTGAAAAGAGAGGAATTGATCAACGATCCGTCGCCTTGCGTGATCATATCTCCCTCAGGAATGCTAAACGGCGGTCCAGTAATGGAGTATTTCAAACATCTGGCTCCAAATGAGAAAAATACGATCGTCTTTGTTGGCTACCAAGCTGAAGGAACACTGGGAAGGAAGGTTCAAAAAGGTTGGAAGGAAATTCCTTTCCCATCGAATGGCAAAAGAGAAGTTGTTGAAGTCAAAATGCGTGTAGAAACAGTAGATGGTTTCTCTGGACACTCAGACAGGAGACAGTTAATAAACTATGTGAAATATCTAAATCCAAAGCCCTCAAAGATCATAACCGTTCATGGCGACGAAGGGAAGTGCATAGATCTGGCTTCTACGATCTACAAGATGCTAAAGATCGAAACGAGAGCTCCGCTGAACATGGAGACGATCAGATTTTTCTAAGCTCCAAGATACAGCTTGGATGCGATTGAGCTTAAAATAAAGGCCAAAAATGGGGCAAAGATCCAGTTCAAAGCGATCTTCTTCAAAGTTCCAAATTTCACCGCCTTGACACCCTTGTAAAGTCCTACCGCTGAGATTCCACCAACAAGTGAATAGGTTGTAGAAACTGGCATTCCTAAAATTGTGAAGATATAAACTGTCATTCCAGCTCCAAAATGGGCTGAAAAACCCGATTTTGGATCTAAAATCGTTATACCCTTGCATAATGTCTCTGCAATTCTTTTGCTCAGCAAAAAAGCTCCAATTGAGGTAGAGAGTGCCCCGAGAAGTGCTGTAAAAAAATAATCTTTTCCAACAGCAATAGGAGCGATAGCGGTTGCAAGCTCGTTTGCTCCCATGTTGTAGGCGATTAAAATTGCGGAGAGAAGCATTAGAGATCTGAGAAACTTTTCAGCTTTTAGAACGTTATGCCCCTTCAAGAGCTCTTCAATTAGGAGGAAGAGAATGACCGCCAAGAAACCTGAAATGAAAGGAGAAAGTAGCCATGAGAGAATGATCCAGCTTAGAGTTTCAAAGCTAACAGAAGTGCCAAAAGCAACTCCAGAACCAAAAAGGCTTCCAACGATTACTTGGTGAGTTGAAACTGGAAATCCACGAAGATTGGTTAGAACGATGAGCACCGCAGAGATCACCAACGCAACCGCAGAGATCTGAATTGTTGTTGCCACCAGCTCATGAGAAACTGTTTTTATAACTCGATCACCTTGAAGTGAAACTCCAAGAAGGACAAAAACGAATAGCAAGATCGTTGCTTTTTTCACACTCAAAATTCTACAACCAATGCAAATTCCAAAAGCGTTAGAGGTGTCATTGGAGCCTATACTAAAGGCTATCAGCAAAAAAGCAATTAAAGAAATGAGCTCGATCATGAGTTAAAGGCTTAGCACCACAACTTGCAATGTGTCCATCGTGTCTTCGACGACATCGCTTATTTCTTCAAGTGACTCAATGAAATTGAATGTGAAAATGCCATCCCAAAAGTCAGTTTGCTTCCTCCTCAAATCTTCTAAGATTGAGTGTTTTAGATTGTCTGCCTCCTTTTCAAGCATTCTAACCACGATCATAGCCTCGCCGAGCTTTTCAGGATTTTTAAAGAACTCTATGAAGTTTTTGGATAAGATCCTACATAATAATATGTTTAGCTCCAGTATTCTCTCGATCTCTATTGAGTTCTCAAGAAATCCGAGATTCTCAATCTTTCTAAAGTATTTTCCTGCCTTATCTGCTGTATTCAGAATGTCATCAACGTCTTCAACCAGTCTAAGGATATTTGATCTCAAATAGGGCAAAAAAGCACCTTTGTAGATCTGCCTTGCGGTGTTCCTTCTTAGATCATCTCCTTCCCTCTCGATCCTCGAAACCTCTTCAAGAAGCATTTTATTTTTCTCGAGCACAGCTTTTTGTAACAATTCACAGGCGGAAAGAGATAAACTTAGCATCTTTCTTATATTCTCGATTACTCTCTCTTCCGCTCTCATAAAAGCCTACTTACCAAATATCCACTCATGACGTCCATAAAAGTTATGCTTCCCAAGATCTTATCCCCTTCTCTGACGAAAACGTTACCGATCTTTGCTCTCTCCATGATTGCAAGAATTTCTTCTACACTCGTCTCTTTTTCCACTGTAACCAATGGTTTCGAGGCTATTTCATATGCTTTCAAATTCTTTGGATCTATTCCTCTAACCAAGCATCTATAAACTATGTCTCTTAAAGTTATAACTCCATAGTCCTTTTCCTTAAGTTTAACCAACACAGAGCGAATTCTCTTGTTCACGATCTTTTCTATCACCTCCAAAACAGTGATATTCGGATCAACTATTTCCAATCTCCTGTTCATGATCTCCTCAGCTCGCATAACAAAAACGAGATGAAATCTTTATAAGCTTTTGCAATTCTTCAAGATCTATGAGGAGTGAGGTTGTAAAAAAGGGAATCGACAGAGTTGCGCATCGCGCTCTGCTTAAATCGCTTGGTGTTCTCGATGAAGATCTTGAAAAGCCTTTCATAGGGATTGCTAATGCTTATAGCACAATTGTCCCAGGACACATTAATCTTGATAAGATCACCAATGCTGTTAAAGAAGGAGTCTATTCAGCGGGAGGAGTTCCTTTTGATTTCGGAATCATAGGCATTTGTGATGGAATTGCCATGGGTCATCGAGGTATGCTTTTCTCCTTACCCTCAAGAGAGATCGTTGCGGACAGCATTGAATGTATGGTCGAAGCTCATGGCTTTGATGGGCTTGTAGTTGTGGCGAGTTGTGATAAGATCGTTCCAGGAATGTTGATGGCGATGCTTAGGCTGAACATTCCAGCGATCGCAGTAACAGGAGGTCCGATGCTATCAGAAAAAGTCAGAGGTGAGAAGGTATCAATAAAGGATGCATTTGAAGCTTCAGGACAATACAAAGCTGGAAAAATAAGTGAGTCTGAGCTAAAACTTTATGAAGACTTCTGTGCCCCTTATTGCGGGAGCTGTCAAGGGCTTTACACGGCAAACACAATGCAGATCTTAACAGAAACGCTTGGCTTGAGCTTACCTTACTGTTCAACCTCTCCATCTGCATCTTCAAGAAAGCTTAGAATAGCAAAGATGAGTGGAAAAAGAGTTGTAGAGCTTGTAAAAGCTGAAATCAGACCTCTTGACATTGTAAATGAGAGATCTTTTGATAATGCGGTAACTATGGACATGATGATCGGTGGATCCACAAACACCGTTCTGCATCTACCAGCAATAGCTAAGGAAGCAGGAATAAAGCTTGGAATTGAGAAGTTCGATGAAATAAGCAAAAAAACTCCGCATATAGTTTCTCTTGATCCCGCAAGCAAAGACACCGTTGTTGATTTGGACGAGAGCGGTGGAGTGCCGATGATCATCAAGAAGATGAAAAAATATTTCAGCAATGAGATGACTGTGAGCGGTAAAAGGTTATATGAGATCGCTGAGAATGCTGTGCTTAGGGGGAGAGATATAATAATGGCTGAAAAGCCTTACCGCAATGAAGGAGGAATAGCGATCTTAAAAGGAAATCTTGCAAAAAGTGCGGTTGTTAAAGTCTCCGCAATTCGTGAAGATATGCTGAAATTTGAAGGAGAGGCAAGGGTATTTGATGGTGAAGAGAGTGCTTTGAAGGCCATTCTGAACAATGAGATCTCTGAAGGGGACATTGTGGTGATTAGATATATGGGGCCAAAAGGTGCTCCTGGAATGCCTGAGATGTTGCTACCCACAGCAGCAATTGCTGGAATGGGATTGCAAAAGGTTGCCCTTGTTACGGATGGTAGATTTAGTGGTGCAACAAGGGGACCATGTATAGGTCATGTTGTCCCTGAGGCAATTGAAGGTGGAATAATAGGCTTGTTAAAAGATGGAGATCTGATATCAATAGACATTCCTGCAAGAAAGCTGGAAGTTGAGCTAAGCGAAGAGGAGATGAATAGCAGAAAGGAGAAGTGGAGACCACCAAAGAAAGAGTTGAGAGGTTATCTTTCAAGGTATTCAAAACTCGTTTTGAGTGCGGAAGATGGAGCAATTCTTATCTAATATTTTTGAGCTTGGAGTGATGAGTTTACTTTTATTAATATTTTTAATTTTACTGCTGATAATAATCCCGGGTTTCTTCATCTGGTTAGCACTTGCACTTTTAGGAAAGAAGAGGTCGATCTTCAAGTGCGGTTTAGCGAACCTCGTTTCTTTAGTTGCCTCAGTGGTTATAACCTCTATTCTCTCTCTGATTCCGCTTCTCGCAATGATATCTCCATTGATCTTTGCACTGATCTACTTATGGGTCTTCAAGGAGATCCTCGATCTTGGATGGATCTATGCGATCCTCGTAGTTCTAATCAGCATAGCCTGCGTAATGCTCCTGTCTATAGTCTTCATTATTTTATTCTCCGCATTCTTCAAACCGCCATGGATTCCAGGTTTTGGATTTTAGGTATAGAAAAGTGGAACTCTCGAATAGTTCTCGAGTTCCAAAGCTTTAAGCCAAACCTTTTTGCAATCACAGCTCAGATCGAGCAAATTTTTGTCTTGAGTTAAAGAAAAAAGCTTTATTGCACTTACAACTTCTTTATCGCATCTTCCACAGTTATGTGGTCCTCTTAGCTTTCCACCAGCTACGGGATCACAGATCACCTCTGTTTGAATTTTATTTAGAACCTCTAAAGCACTCCAAAGCCATGGAGGACGATAAATGCCCCTTTCCCATAGTCTCTCAACTAAAGTTCCTTTCTGAATGTTCATCAGATTAATGGAAATAAGATCCGCGTAAGCTTTCACTTTTTCTGCAGACTCAAGAAGATCTTGGATCGCCTCTTTTTCCGACAAAAATGGTGGTTTCAGAATAAGATAGCATTTCACCCTGAAACCCATACTCCTAAGGATTTCTGCGGATCTTAAAAAATCGGAAAAGCTAAAGCCTTTATTTATACAATTTTCCCTTAGGAGATCATTTGCGGTCTCCAATCCAATTCCTACTTCAAGTTCAAGCCCTTTGAAATCCTCAAGCTTTTTCTTTTCTATGAACTCTGGACGAGATTCTATGATCAGCTTCTTAACTCCATGCTCCTTTAACCTATCAACAAGTTTCCTTCTTAGCTCTGCGGAGATCTCTCTCTCGTCCAAAAAGCTACCCGATGTGAATACTTTCAAAATTCTAAAATCTTCAAGCTTCTGGAAAATCTTTTCAAATTGTTCTTCTAACGCTTTATCGCTTAAATCCCTTGCCTCAGTCCAGTATCCACACATGTAGCATTTTCTCCAAGCACAACCTTTTGTTGTTATTATTGCAGTTAAGCAGTCCTCGACTTTCCCCCTATACCTTTCCTTCTCTTTCCAAACCTTAAGCATATAGAGCTCTATACCTGATCTTGTCCCCAATGAGCACTCCTACCGCAAGTCCTGTGAGATGAGCTATGTAGGCAACTCCGCTTCCCAATATGTGTGCTGTAGTGAGCATTAGCATTCCAAAGTCGTATAAAGCAAAGATGAGCAATGCAAGCCTAATGCTTATGGGAACCGGAATTGGAAAGATGATGATCTTTATTCCCGGGGCGATCATCGCTAAGCATCCCATAACTCCAAAGATCGCTCCTGACGCTCCTAAGGCTGGAATGAAGCTCTCTGTAGCGTAGGCGTATGCAATGTATCCCAAGTTTCCTGCGATCCCTGAGGCAAAGAAAACCCTAAGATAACCTTTTTCACCCAAAAGTCGCTCTAACTCAGCTCCAAAGAATAAAAGAACAAAGCAGTTTATGAAAAAGTGCCAGAACTCTACGTGTAAGAATATGCTCGTGATTAACTGCCATGGTTTGAAAAGCACTTCATTTGGATGCAGTGCAAACAATCCTACGACTGTCCAGTATGGTATCAAAATTGAGAGCAAGAAGAAAACTAAGCATATAAAGAGCATTATGTTGTTTGCACCATAGGGAAAGAGTTTTCTTTTTTTATATAGAATTTGATCGGGTTCCACAAAAAAAGAAGTTAAAGGGATTAAAAAACTTTCTAAAGTTGATACTTCCCCCTGAACTTCTTAAGAATTGCTCCAAGTTTCTGAGACTCCATTATGTTTCCTTGGATCTTATACTTGCCCATCATGAAGCTTGCCACTGGATCTTCTTTGCCCCTCATCACATTGAGCCAGAAATCTGGGGTTGCCAAGATCGTAAAGGTCGGTGAAGCGTGTTTTCCTTCCTTGAACTCACACTTCCCATCTGGCTTATATTCCACGTAGAACTCCTCACCACTTAGGTTATACTGCACTACGCCCTTCCAGCCACCCATTGCCTTTTGGATCTCGGGATCATTGTTTTGGAGCTCACACATCTTCTTAATAATCTCCTTCGCCTCACTCATAGTCTCACCAAATTCTGATAGATTAATTCATGAATATAAGCCTTGTGATTTTTTATCGAAAGGAAAGGACTTTAAAAGGGCAAAAAACAGAAACTATTAATTGTAGCTATTCCCCTTCGGTTTTTTCGCTTGGAACAACTTCTCCTGGTTCTGAAATTGGCAACCTCCTTCTTGAGAAAATATCTCTGATCAGCACAATGTCACCCACTGATCTAACGATCCTATAGGGTATCACTACTCCTTTTGAAGTTTTATCAATTAGAGCTTTGTTGTAATCAACAACCACAATGCCAGTAATGCTGTTGCTATCGCTCTCTATTATTACATCTTCTATTTTCCCCACATATCTCCCCTCATCCGTATACACTCTCATTCCGAAAAAGGTAGTTATTTCACCGCTCATAGCCATAAAAACATTTTAAGTAACCTATATATTAATTTTTTCATTAGGCTGAATGAACTTTTCATCTTGGGAGTTATATGGAGGATAACTGGCGTATCCTTGGACGATTCGAATCACTCTTAAAGGCTTTTTCATCTCTGCTGGTAGGTGAATCAACAGCCATCTTATTTTCTTAGACTCGACCAAGTCTCTTATGACTCTTTCACATGGACTAAGCTCCTTAGTCTCTCCACTCTTAACTTCAATTAGCAAGATCTCTTCAGGTTTACCCTTATCAAGACCCTTGAATGCTATATACTCTACAGGCGTGCCTATGAACCTCAGATCTTTTGGGTTTATGCCATAATTAGAGAAGATAAGTAATGTGCTAAGTGCTCCCCAACTTTTCCCAGTGTCTTTGCTGTAGATCTCCTTATTAAGTCTTCCCTTATGCGGTTCTCTTCAGTTACCTTCCACTTATCAAAAAGAGCTTTAGCTTGCTCAATGGCTATTCTTTCATATTCTCTTCTAATTCCTTCTATCTCACTTTTCTTCCAATTTTCAAACATTATTCTTGCTTTATTCTCCAAATCCCCCCTAAGCTCAGAATACCTGAGGAAGAGCACTATGAGCAGAATAAAGAGGAGAAATATGAATCCCCACTCAATCATGTAATCTCGTTAAAAGCTTCAAAGACCAAGTTCAGCCTGCTTTTGTTCTCGTAGCAAAAAATATGCGCCGACCGGGATTTGAACCCGGGGCAGGGGCTCGGCAAGCCATAAAAACAGAAAAAGCCTTAGATACAGAAGAAGAGTTATCAGACCTGAGAAGTATAGTAATTGAAGACTTTAAAGAAAACTATGATTTTATTATAGAAAATGGTTTATCTGTAAACTCGATAAAGAAACTCCGGGATGAGAAAAAACTGCAAGGATTTTTAAAATACATGTTTAGCAAAGAAACAGAAGCAGAATATATTATGAAAATGATATCTGCTATGCATAGACTGCTACCGGAGAATATAATGTATCCTGAAGACTTTGAGGATATTGAAGCAACAAAATACTTGATTAGGTTTTTACAGAACTTCTTTACTTATTTGGAAAAGAAAGGAATAGAAAAAATAAATGGTTTAAGTCTAAAAGCATGGCGATCTGCGATTCCCAAAGAGAAGAAAGGAATAGAAGAAGTTTACCCTTCAGACCAAGACGTAATAGATGCGTTTAATAAATGCCCTGAAAATTTAAAACCTTATTATAAGCTAATAATGTATTCTGGCGTCAGACTTAAGCAGATCTTAAGAGCATTAGAAACTTTTGACGAAAAGAAATTGGTAATTGACGGCAATGTCGGACGTTATCCGCTTGGCTACATAAGCAAAGGCAAAAAACTGGGATATTGGTTGTTTTTCCCTGCGAAATTCGCAGATGAGCTTTTAAGGCTTTCAAAATCAGAAATTTATAGCTATGAATGGCTTATTAAAAGTCTTTCAATCGACAAAATAACACCAAAACGATTAAGAAAATGGCATGCTAATTTTCTGATTCGAAATGACATAAGCCCAGATATCGTTAACTTCA
>JANXDV010000140.1 GCA_025058955.1 Archaeoglobaceae archaeon
AGATACAGATGGTAATAACCTTTGGGAGACTCCAGCAGATTTTTCGGCGAATTTGAACATGATGATATCGAGTGTGGGTGCAAATGCTAAGCTTGAGATTTTATGCGTAAATACCAGCAGCAACGAAATTGAGGTTTTAAACATAGAAAGTTTCAACAAGACTCCTACTCCAAATGCGGTAAGGGTAAGTAGATTTGTAATAGCTTCTAATTCAGAATTACCATGCTTAGGTGCTAAAGTTGTGGAGGTGAGGTTAACATTATGGCGATGAATGAAAAAGGACAAATGATTTTGCTTTTTGCGGCAGGAGTAGTTGTTGTAGTTTTATCTCTATCATATATATATGCTCAAAATATAATTGCTGGTATAGAAAGTTCAAGGACAATGCTTGCCTATCCAAAGGAAGAGATAAGAAATTTGGTAGAAATAAGAACTGACGATAGATTAATTCAGGAACAAATAGCTATACTCTGCGCTAAAAAAGGATGGGTATGTTATGTGAGCCTTAATAAAGTTGAATTTAAGAATGTGGAGGTGGATTACTGTGATGGTAGCTGTGAATGAGAAAGGGGTCTCTTTACTCGTGGAGTATTTAATACTGATGGGAATTCTCAGTTTATT
>JANXDV010000141.1 GCA_025058955.1 Archaeoglobaceae archaeon
CCTCCTTTATAGCACTTGCAACCGCATTATGAACCGCTTTTCCAAGTTTAATTGGGAAGTTCTCTTCTCCTCTAACTTTCTCAACCATAAAGAGGTAAATGTCCCTTGAAGTTGGGCAATAATTGCTACAGATTAGAAACATTGGTAATCTGAGATTGTAATAAGGCTTCAATGGAGGAGAATGCCAGTTCCATCCCCTGAGTTCTTCAGGAACTGGATTTATCCTTGCGTTCGGACGAAGGTTAAGATTGAGATACTTTTGCTCAACTTCACTGAGGTAATATACCATGAATTATTGTAGAAATTAAAAGTTATAAGATTTCCTGTGCATCCTCTCAATCAAATGAATAAATTAATAAAAATTGGTAACATCTTTTCAAACCAAATCATGCTATACGCTCTCAATTAGCAAACAAATGCGGAGGAGCTTTATAAAATTCGATTTTCAAATTCTAATCGCATTTAAAAATTTAAGAAATTCGAAGCAACTTTTAAAAGCTTATCAAATAATTAAAACGCTTAGAAGCGATTAAAAAATGAATTTAAAGAAAAATAAAAATCCGCATCCTTAAGATTT
>JANXDV010000142.1 GCA_025058955.1 Archaeoglobaceae archaeon
TATGTAAAGCCAAGGGTGGTCCTATTTGGTGAACCTTTACCAAGGGATGTCCTTGAACAAGCTATTGAAGAATCGAGAATGGCAGATGTTTTCATAGTCATTGGCTCGAGTCTACTAGTTTATCCTGCTGCAGAGTTGCCATATATAGCGAGGAGTTGTGGTGCTGAAATGGTCCTAGTTAATGCTGAACCAACCGTAGCTGATCACATTTTTGACATCAGGATCTATGGTATGGCTGGAGAGGTACTGCCGAAGATAGTTGAAGTTGTTAAAAACTTAAAACGATAAAGACAAAATACTTAAATTTTCTAACATCCAATTGCCTCAAGGGCTCGTGGTCTAGCGGTTATGACACCGCCCTTACACGGCGGAGATCGCCGGTTCGAATCCGGCCGAGCCCAGATTTTACAGGAATTAGAAGCTTTAGAAAAATTTTCGTTCAATTCTAACTGCTTAGAGTTGTTTGATTTTTCCGCTCTATCTTTGTCTAGGGGTAATATATATTTTATTTTAAATCTTTTAATTTGCCCAAATTCACGGTGGAAGTGATTAAAAATAAAAAATTTTAAAGTTTAAC
>JANXDV010000143.1 GCA_025058955.1 Archaeoglobaceae archaeon
CAAAAAAGATAACAAAAAAGAAATTTTCAACGAAGAAGTCGTTGAGGAGATTAAAGAAGAGATTGAAAGGCTTAATAGGCCCCATTGACAATATTCTCCAAAGATCTTTTCGAGCAACTTCACCTAATTCAAGCCACTCTAATCCAGCCCCTTTCGATGCGTTTGAACTTCTTTTTCTCCCTTTCGTAGAGCTCCATGATCTCGTCTAAGAAATCCTTTTCTGCCAAAATGAAAATACCGTATTCCAGAGCATCTAAGATCAAAGGATGCCCCTTCAAGATCATTCTCTTTATTTCTTCACTCTTGTAGCCCTTTAAATCCAAAGGAGCTTTTGTTTCAATTTCATAGAGCAACTTTAATCTCTCCTTGAAGTTATCTGGTAAAAAATCGGAAACGACCAAAAGATCAACATCGCTTCCAACTCCAAAGCTTCTCTTAGCTATCGAACCAAAAAGAATTACAAGCTTAGGTTTAAATTTTTTCAAAGCTTCAACGTATTCCTTAATTTCCTTCTCGTATGGAAGCATCTGCAACACCTTTCACGAATTCCAAGATCATTTTAGCTG
>JANXDV010000144.1 GCA_025058955.1 Archaeoglobaceae archaeon
AACACCAAAATCAAAGGAAATAGTTGCGTATTATCACGAAAATGGGTATGAAGCGGGAAAGAAAAGGTTTGAAGAGATGTTAAAAAAAGCTTTCAAAGAAATTCATCGTGTTCTAAAACCAAATGGTGTTGCAATTATAGTTTATGCACACAAGTCTACAGAAGGCTGGGAAACGCTGATAAACTCCCTACTCGACTCTGGACTTGTTGTTACTGCTTCTTGGCCAATAAATACTGAAATGCGAGCGAGATTAATCGCTAAAGAGACTGCAGCACTTGCTTCTTCGATATACATAGTTGCAAGGAAGATTGAAAGACAAAAGATCGGATGGTTTAACGAGTTTAGAGATGAGATCAAGAGCTACTTGTTCAAAAAACTTGAAAAGCTATGGAAGGAGGGCATTAGTGGAGCGGACTTCTTCATTTCAGCAATAGGATCGTCAATTGAAGTTTTTGGTAAATATGAGAAAGTTTTAGACTACGAGGGAAATGTCGTAAGAGCGGAAAAACTACTCGAAGTAGTTAGAGAAATCGTAACAGACTACGCTGTCCGGCAGAT
>JANXDV010000145.1 GCA_025058955.1 Archaeoglobaceae archaeon
GCTATGGAGAAAATCTCGTTCGTGTATAGATGCTTAAGAGTATCATCAGCAATGAATACACCTGCAAGCATCTTATCAACTATATTTTTCCAAAACTCCGCATCGAATTCCATAATGATAATGATTAGACAAAAGGTATAAAAATTTTATCTTTATTATTAGTTAGCAAATAGCAAATGCTAAGCAGAAAAAAATAAATATTAACCGGACTAAAAAAGTTTGGCTATGGTCGAGGTTATAATGTCCGGAGAAATACTGAAGACGATCTCGAGGGCTATAACTGCTCTTGTGAGCGAGTGTAGAATGCATTTTTTGGCAAAAGGTATCCACTCTCGTGCTGTTGATCCTTCAAATGTTGCGATGGTCATCGTGGATGTGCCTAAGGAGAGCCTTGAAAGCTATCGAGTCGAAGCTGAAAAGGTCATTGGTTTGGATATGAACAGAATATTCGAGATCAGCAAAAGTATAAGCGCCAAAGATCTCGTTGAGATCTCTCTTCTAGATGAAACGAGTTTGCGCATCAAATCGGGTAGCCTCGATTACAGCTTAACTCTTA
>JANXDV010000146.1 GCA_025058955.1 Archaeoglobaceae archaeon
TTGTCTGATTTGATGTTAAAAGCAATAAATCTAAATACCTGTTTCTGCCTATCTCCAAAGCTAAAATAGTAGTCTTTTTCCCTCCTGATCCTTATACAATCCTTCTGAGCATGTCGAACGATCTCCAAGTCGATAACTTCTTTAAAATCGATCTTATTTTTTTCCCATAATATAGCCTTATCCGTTATCAAAACTTCCACCTTTTTCCAATTTTGGTCAAAAAATTCTGCGATTAGCTTTGTTTCAGCCATACTACTTAATTCTATCTACCTCCCCTTCATTTAGAACCTTGTTTAAGTCTATCAGGATTAAAAGCCCATCTGGCAATTTGCCCACACCTTTTAGGAACTTTGCTTCTTCTCTTGAAGTAATTATGCTTGACAATGCCTCGATATCTCTCTGTGAAAGATATTTTACCTCATTTACTGTGTCCACCATCATTCCAATAACCGCATTGTTATACTCCACGACTATAATTCGGGTATCATTGTCAATTGGCTTCGATGGTAAACCAAATCGCTTTCTTAGATTTACGATCGTCGTTATTTGACCCC
>JANXDV010000147.1 GCA_025058955.1 Archaeoglobaceae archaeon
TCTTGAATGAAACTGTGGTAGTGGCAACATTTATTCCAGATTTGTCTCTCGCATATTGGCATGCATATATTTTCCCAATAGCTCTATTTGTGCCAGTGAATATAGCGGCATGATTAGAATTTTCGCAACAAGCTATTGCATCGTCGACTATGTAGTCCAAGCCCGGATGGCAGACTTCAATTATTGCACAGGAATCGTCCTCAGTATTCATGCCAATCGTTGGTCCTTCGTCGGTTGGCCAGTGAGTTGTGCAAGGCGAATCCTCTGGCGCCCACTTCGCTCCAGTTCTGCATTTTCCGCATGGTGGACATAGAGAGCCACCGCAGTCGATACCAACTTCATCTCTGTCCTTAAGTCCATTTCTACAGCTCAAATTAAAGTTCCAGTTCAAAGTTAAGCAGTTGTTCATTTCTCCTGAAGGAGGTGGAGTAGATTCATCGACTTGGTTGTTTACATCAGCACAAACCCTAATCGTGTTCTCTCTGAAATTCGGTGTCCACTTAGCTGTAAAGCTTCTTGTTAAAGATTGCCCATTGTTCAATCCCGGAA
>JANXDV010000148.1 GCA_025058955.1 Archaeoglobaceae archaeon
TAAAAGAAACTCATGATTCCTTCAGAGGGATAAGAGGTTCGTTTGATAGAGCGGTTGAGGGAATAAAGAATGCAGTTAAGCATGGATTCTTCGTGAACGTTTCGATGACGGTGACAAAGTTGAACTATGAAGAAGTGCCCCAAGTAATTGAACTCTGCGAAAAAATTGGAGTAAACTGGTTCATGCATTACAATTTCATCCCAACTGGGAGGGGAAGAGAGATTCTCAATTACGATCTAACACCAGAACAAAGAGATAAATTACTAAGATTGTTATATGAAAGAAACTTCAGTTCAAAAATCAGCTTGCTCTCTACCGCTCCACAGTTTGCAAGAGTTGCATTGCAGTGCAATGGTGGATTGATTCCAACACATTTCTCCAACCTAAATGCTGGTAAAAGGCTCAGGCAGCTTGCAGAATTCATTGGCGGTTGTGGGGCGGGAAGATTTTACTTTGCAATAAAAGCAAATGGAGACATAACCCCTTGCGTTTTCTTCCCACTCGTAGTGGGAAATGTAAGAGTTGATGATCTCGAAGAACTTTGGAG
>JANXDV010000149.1 GCA_025058955.1 Archaeoglobaceae archaeon
ACGATTTTGCCACTTCTTGTTGGAGGATACATCTGGTTGAGAAATGGAAACAAGCTTGCGGGATTGAGTGATAAACAAGCCCGAAGCCAAGCTTTGAAAGGGTTAGTTGTCTATCTCATCGGTGTAGCAATTGCTTTGGCAGTCGCAGGGATTGCAACTCTTATGAGTAATTACGTTGTAACTATGTGCTTCGCAACCGCTTTGATAACCGCAATAGTGCTTGCGATCATTCTGCTTGTCCGTGGTAGTCTGTTCTATAAGATAGTTTCAAAAGGCTTTGTTATCTCGAAATAATTTTATAAATTTTATTTTTATTAATAAATGCGGATCACGAGACAATCTGATCAAGTGGACCCAATTCTCCTTATAAAGTCCAGATCCTCTTTTGTAATTCCTCTAACGAGGAATAAAACCAAAGAATAAACAACAATAGACACAGGGATAATTAGAAGCATAGATTTTAGATTAAAGGCTATAAAGAACATGACGAGTGCAGAAAATGCTGGTTTTGCGAAAAAAGAAAACTTAGGCTTGATTCCAAACTCC
>JANXDV010000014.1:0-13833 GCA_025058955.1 Archaeoglobaceae archaeon
ACATCTTGCTCGAATTCAACCCAAACCGCTTCAGTGTGTCCATCTAACACTGGAACTCGATGACAAGAAGCGGAGATCTTAAATTTCGCAAACTCAATTCTGTCGCCCTTGAAAGTTCCAAGCATCTTTAATGGCTCACTTTCACACTTCTCCTCCTCATTCTTGATGAAAGGAATAATGTTATCAGTTATTGCAAGCGATGGAACTCCTGGATAACCCGCTCCGCTTAAAGCTTGCATCGAAGCCATTCTAACACTCTTCAAACCAAATTTCATCAGAGGTTTGAGAGTTATAACAAACATCGTGCTCGTGCAATTCGGATTCGTTATAAGAAAGCCATCCCACTTTCTTCTCTTTTTCTGAACTTCAATGAGCCTTAGATGATCCGCATTTACTTCTGGAATCACGAGAGGGACATCTTCTTCCATTCTGAATGCGGAAGCGTTGCTTGATACAACAAATCCCGCTTCCGCAAATTTCGGTTCAACTTCTCTTGCAATTTCTGCAGGCAAAGCGGAGAAGACTATGTCCGCATCAACTTGCTTAGGATCAAGAGGCACCATTTCAACGTCCTTAGCATATTCTGGAATATTCGCTGAGATCAGCCATTCGACTTCACTTCCATACTTCCTTCCAATTCTTTTCTCTGACGCTGCAAGGCTCTTTACTTTGAACCATGGATGATTCTCGAGCAACTGCACAAACTTCTGTCCAACCATCCCTGTAGCTCCAAGAACGCAGACGCTGTAGTGCATGCCCTCAAGGATTTCACAGGTGTTAAAAACTTATCGAATGTTAGTATTTGTGTCTGTATGTATTAAAATGACAAAAAAGATCTCAAGCAAACTTTATAAGCAGTATTCATTGAAGATGATCAGAGCGGTCGTAGTCTAGTGGCAGGACACGGGCTTCCCGAGCCCGTTGCCCGGGTTCAAATCCCGGCGACCGCATCTTTATTTTCAAAAACAATCCCTCCCCCTTTAGCCCCTAAAGAGAGCTTACGATCGAAGCGAATGGAAAAAGTGTTGATCAAGAGTAGCAATGTCTTCTAAAACAAAATTCTTAAGATTGAAGATATTTATCAAGGGTCTCCAACAGCTTTCTCCTTGTAAAAGGCTTTTCAAGAACTTCTTTAGCTCCTGCGTTGATCAAGTCCTTCTCCTTGCTTAGATAATATGCAGTAATCCCAACGATCTTTGCATTTGGATCATTTCGAAGGATCTCTTCAGTAGCCTTTATTCCATCCATTTCTGGCATCACTATATCAGTAAGCACAAGATCAGGTTTTACGGTGTAGTATAGCTTGATCGCTTCTTTTCCATTTGTAGCTTTTATGACGTTGTAATGGTCTTTGAGCATAAGCTCCAAGGCTTCAAGCAAAGCTAAGTCATCCTCAACTACAAGGACAGTCTTTTTAACTTTCTTGTTCATGAAAACTCTAACAGCTTCATATTTATAACATTATCGAAAGCTCAAAGTTTCAAAAGCTTAGCTGAGGAGTTGTTGCCGACAATAACTCCAGTGATCAGCTTCGAGGAAAATATCCCATTCTCCACAACACCAGAAATCGATTTAAGTTCCTTTTCTACTTCTTCTGGAGCTTCAATAACTCCAAAATCACAGTCCAATATGAAGTTGCCGTTGTCAGTTATTATGGGACCAACTTTTCCCTTTCCTTCTCTAAGCCTTGGTTTACAAATCTTAGATATTCTTCTCATAACGTATCCGTATGCAAATGGGAGCACTTCAACTGGAACTGGCATTGAAAGCTTATCTGTAAGTTTTGAATCTTCAACCAATATTATAACTTTTTTGCTCGCAAAAGCCAAGATCTTCTCTCTCGTTAACGCAGCTCCCCCTCCTTTGATGCAGTTGAGCTTATTATCAACCTGATCCGCACCATCAACGCAAAGATCTGGTTCTCTATCAATAAGATCCGTTATGATCAGACCATTTCTTGCTCCAGCGAGCATCGCTTGATATGAACTCGGGATTCCGTAGATTTTAAGCCCTTCTCTTTTTATCTTCTCTCCGAGGAGGTTTAAGAAGACTTCAACTGTGCTCCCAGATCCGATTCCAATTGTCATCTCATCTTTTATTAGGCTGAGAGCCAACTTTGAAGCGTTATATTTTCCATTCATCCACCCAACCTCTTAAAGCTTCGCAGTTCGAAGTTGCATTTAAGGATATCGGTGTAATGGAGACGAAGCCATTTCTTAGGGCATAGATATCTGTGCCAACTTCAGCGGTTTCGACTTCAGTTCCATGGATCCAGTAATACTCTCTTCCCCTCGGATCAAGTCTTCTCTCAACTTGAGTCTTATACATTTTCCTCGCAAGCCTCGTTATAGCAATTTTGCCATTAAAATTCTTTGGAATGTTTACATTTAGAGCATCAACTCCCTCAGGCATCTCTTCGTTGAGCAATTTTTTTGCAATCCATTTAAGAACTTTTTCTGCGATGCTGAAGTCATAACTGCAACTTAGCTCAAACTTGAAGCTCTCGTGCATTTCCACAGAAATTGCTATAGCCTTACTTCCATGAGTTGCCGCTTCAAGAGCTGCGCAAACTGTGCCAGAGGTTGTTACAGCTTCAGTTGACAAGTTCTCACCAAGATTTATACCGCAAACTGTAAGAGCTGGAATGCATTTTAAAATTTCGTAGATCCCTATTATAACTGCGTCTGTTGGTGTTCCATCAATTGCAAAAACCTTCATACCATCAATTTCAATTTCAAAAAATCTAACTGGACGCATTATTGATATGCTTCTTCCAACACCACTCATCTGCGTTATTGGTGCCACTACCACTACTTCATCAAGCTCACTAAGTGCGGAGTAAGCAGATCTTAAACCTTGAGAATATATGCCATCATCGTTTGTGAGCAAAATCATCCTAAACTTCAAAGACTTTGAAGTATAAATCTTTTTAGAAAAATGTTTTTAATTTTGAAGCAACCTTAGAATATGAACGAAGTTAAGAAGAGATGTTTATCCGCACTACTCGGGATCATGGAGAATGTTTACGAGCAAATGAAAGCTGGAAAGATCCCAGAACTTGGGATCTCTACGAGGACAAAGTTTAATATTGAGTTCGATGAAGATTCTGGAGTCTGGGTTTATGGAGATCGGAAGTCTGTAACTTCTGCAAAAACGATCAAAGGAGCTTTAAAGATCCTAAGAATGGCTTATGTCATTGGTTTTCTCAAAGAACAACTTGCAGTTAACAAGTCCTCAACTCTGAGAGAGCTTTATTACATCACTGAAGGCTGGGGATATGCTAAATTTGAAGAACAGGATGAAAGCGATAGGCTTATAGAGGATCTCGAAATTCTTTCAGGCTATCAAAGAGAACAGTTCCATATACGCCCTGAAGAAGATGGAGCGACGATCGTTGGACCTATAAAGATCAGAGAAGAAACGAGAAGGGGGACAAGGGAGATCCACTGCCAAGATGACGTCGGTGAAGGCGGATATCAGATCCCAGTGAACGTTGATCGAATTCAATTTCTCGAGCATGATGCGAAATTTGCAATAGCCATAGAAACTGGTGGTATGAGAGACAGGCTTGTGGAAAATGGATTTGATGAGAAGTTCAACGCAATAATAGTCCATCTAAAGGGTCAACCAGCGAGGAGCACGAGAAGACTTTTGAGAAGGTTGAATACTGAGCTTAATATTCCCATAGTCGTTTTTACAGATGGAGATCCTTGGAGCTATCGAATATATGCAAGCGTTGCCTATGGGAGCATAAAGTCCGCCCATCTCTCTGAATATCTTGCAACACCCGAAGCGAAATTCCTTGGAGTAACCCCTTCTGACATAGTTAGATACGATCTGCCTTCTGACAAGCTAAGCGATGAGGACATAAAGGCTCTGAATGCTATTCTTACTGATCCGAGGTTCGACACCGATTTTTGGAAGAAAGAAGTAAAACTTCAGCTGGATCTTAACAAGAAATCAGAACAGCAGGCTTTGGCTAAGTATGGTTTGGACTACGTTACTGATGTCTATTTGCCTGAAAAACTTGGAGAAATGGGAATAATTTAGAAAACAGAGGAAATTCGCTCAGCGTATCCTAATTCAAGTAGTTTCTTAACTTTTTCATGTGTTCCAAAGATCAGCCTACTTGAGTGCTCGTATAACTCATCAGGTGTGAAGAAACGCTTGGCAAGCCCAAGATCTATGGCTTTCATTCCAACTGCGGTTGCAACTTCTGGGAAAACATGGATCTCAGTCATCTTCGGAATTATATAATCCTCACTTAGCTTGCTTTCCGCCAATCTTGCCAAAGTGTTCGCTGCGGTTATGCACATCTCTTCAGTGATCTTTTTTGCCCTAACACTCAAAACACCTCTAAATAATCCTGGAAATACGAGAGAGTTGTTGATCTGATTTGGAAAATCACTTCTTCCAGTTCCCACGATCCTTGCTCCTGCTTCTTTAGCTTCTTGTGGATAGATCTCTGGGATCGGATTTGAAAGGGCGAAAACAATTGCATCCTCAGCCATTTTTTTGACAAATTCTTTTTTTATAACTCCAGCGGTGCTTGCAGCGATTACAACATCAACTCCATTCATCGCTTCAGAAATTCCTCCAGTTCTTTGCTCTGCATTTGTTTCTTTACAGATCCAGAATTTTTCAGGGTTTTCAGTCTTTAGTTTTTCAAGATCTTTTCTCTGCATATTCAAAATGCCTTTGCTGTCCACTACAAACATCTTTTTTAAGTCCGCTCCTGCTTTAGAGAGCAATTTTATTGTTGCAACGTTTGCAGCTCCCGCACCAATTACAGCAATCTCGATCTCATTTATGCTTTTTCCAACAAGCTTTAGAGCGTTAATTAAACCAGCAAGTGTAGCGGTTGCAGTTCCAAGTTGATCATCATGCCAAACAGGTATATCGAGCTCATTTTGCAACTTTTCAAGGATGTAGAAACACTTTGGCGTTGCAATGTCTTCGAGATTGATCCCTCCGAAGCTTGGTGTGATCTTCTTAACAATTTCAACGAACTTCTCAGGATCTTGCTCATCGATTGGAATTGGAAAGGCATCAACCCCTCCAAGGAGCTTGAAGATCATCGCTTTTCCTTCCATGACTGGAAGAGAAGCCAATGCTCCAATATCTCCTAAGCCAAGAACTCTTGAGCCATCTGTAACAATTGCAACTGTGTTCCATTTGCTCGTGTATTCATAAGCCTTTTCAGGATCTTTTGCAATCTCTTTGCTTGGCTCTGCAACTCCGGGAGTATACCAGTAGCTGAAGTCACTTAAGGATCTGACAGGGCATTTCGGAATGATCTCGATCTTCCCACCATATTTCCTGTGAAGACTACAAACCTCATTCATATCTCTCACCCAAATTTCTTATAATATACGTATCTTTCCTCACAATATAAATTTTTTGCTCAAAAATACGTATTAAAAGAAAATTGGGCTATATAAATGTTAAAATTATACATGTATTGCCAAGAAGTTTAAAAATCGAATGCTGATTTTAGCTATGGATCTTGAAAAGAAACTCGCCATTGCAACAAGAAATGCGGAAGAAGTTGTCTCGATTGAAGAACTCAAAGAATTGCTCGAAACCAAAGAAAAGCCAAGGGCATACGTAGGCTATGAGCCAAGCGGAGAGATCCATTTGGGGCATTTGATCACAGTGAACAAGCTTAAGGATCTGCAAAGTATTGGATTCGAGATCGTTGTTTTGCTTGCAGACATTCATGCTTATCTCAATGAGAAGGGAAGTTTTGAAGAAATTAGAAAGCTTGCGGAGAGAAACATGAAGACGTTCATAGCCTTCGGACTTGAGGAAAAAAATGCTAAATTTATCCTTGGCAGTGAATATCAGCTAAATAAGGATTATATGCTCGACATCTTGAAGCTTGCAAGGATTACGACGCTGAACAGAGCGAGAAGAAGCATGGATGAGGTGAGCAGAAGGAAGGAAGATCCGATGGTTTCTCAGATGATCTATCCTCTTATGCAGTCCTTGGACATCGCATACCTTAAGATCGACGTTGCGGTTGGAGGAATAGATCAAAGGAAGATCCACATGCTTGCAAGGGAGAACTTGCCCGCTCTTGGCTACAAGGCTCCGATCTGCATTCATACTCCAATAATCTCTGGATTGGATGGTGAGAAGATGAGTAAATCAAAAGGTAACTACATTTCGATAAGCGACTCCAATGAGGAAGTGGAAAGAAAGATCATGAAGGCTTTTTGTCCACCAAAAGTTGTAGAGGGAAATCCAGTGATAGATCTTGCAAAGCATTATGTCTTCCCTACCTATGGCAAGGTAAAGATCGAGCGAGACTCCAAATTTGGTGGAGACGTGGAGTATGAGAGCTTCGAGGCTATGATCGAGGACTTCACGAGTGGAGCTTTGCATCCAATGGATCTAAAGAAGGCGGTAGCGAAATATCTGAACTCCTTTATCGATGATTCAAGAAGAAAATTAAAGAAGTTGACCGAGGAGAGTTCTTGAGGGTTAAATAGTTTCTATGAGTATTTATTCGTTAAATTAATAAACTCATGAGATTTCAAATACCTATTTGGCTTGGAAATCTCATAGAACTTTTGGGTTTGGTTTTTGGAATTTTTCTAATTCTAAATCTGAAAATTTTGCCCTATTACTTGCAGATTCTGGCTTTGTTCATTGCTTGGTTTTGCTTCTGGTATTTTAGCCACTGCTTAGCCCATTTTATCGTTGGAAAAGCCTTTGGATTGAATTTTAGCTATTACTTTGTGGGAAGATCTTCGATAACGAAGCTGAACTCAAAATTTTTTGCAATTTTCAGATATTTTCCAGTTCTTGGAATAAAAGTTGAACCTGATAGCTTAAAGAGAATCTCTAAGAAAAGAAAATTCATTTTTTACGCTTCTGGAGCCATTGCTTCTATGTCTACTCCAGCAATTTCTCTGCTCTTTGCAATGCAGATGGACAAAATAGTTTTCAGCATCTTTCTTTTGCTAACTTTTGGAAACATAGCTTTCACGCTCATCTTTAGCTCAAAGGTTGGAGATCTCTACAAAGCGAGAGTGAAATAAATTTTTTAAGATTGGAGAAAACAACTTTCATGAAGCTCGCAATCGCTGGCTCAGCGGGAAGAATGGGAAGGCTTGTTGTGAAAAACGCTATCAATGAGGGTTTGAAAGTATCGCAAGCTTTTGATATAGTTGAAATTGGAAAAGATGCTGGAGAAGTTGCTGGAATTGGAAAAATAGGGGTTTTGATAGAGAACGATATTGCAAAGCTGAATGCGGACATTCTCGTGGACTTCACAAATCCGAATGCGTGTTTAAAAAATGCAAGAATAGCTTCCGAAAAGGGTGTTAAGCTCGTTATAGGCACAACAGGCTTTAGCGAGGAGCAAAGAAGGGAGCTTGAGAGCTATTGTAAAAGAGTTCCAACTGTGATCTCTCCAAACTTCAGCGTTGGGGTAAATGCTTTCTTCAAAATAGTTGAGTTTGCCTCTTCAATGCTCCAAGATTACGATGTGGAGATCTTTGAAATCCACCACAAGATGAAGAAAGATGCTCCAAGTGGAACTGCGATAAAGACCGCAGAAATAATAAGAGATGTTTTAGCAAAAAAGGGCAAAAAGCTGGAGCTGAAGTTCTGCAGAGAAGGCAAAAGAGGGGAGGAAATTGGCGTCTTCGGAATTCGTGGGGGTGATGTGGTTGGAGAGCATACAGTTATGTTCTTTGGCGAAGGAGAAAGGGTTGAGATAACGCATAGGGCAACGAACAGAGAGAGCTTTGCAAAAGGAGCGATAATGGCGGTTAAGTGGATTGCAAAAGTTGATAAGCCAGGGATTTACAGCATGCTCGACGTTTTATCTAAAAATGTGCCTTCCTAAGATTTGCATCCTGATGAGTGGTTTCGTTAAATGTCTTCTTGCACATGGAGGGACTTCATAAAAACCTTTTTCCAATTTTCTTGGAATTTCAATCTTTATTTTTTCAAAAGCTCTCGTCTTACAGCTTCTACATCTAAAGCCCTGTCCTTTGCCTGAGGACTCCATTCTCTTTCCGCATTGAGGGCAGAGAGGATTAAGCTCAAGAAATTGCTTTTCCAATTCCAATATTCTCATCTTCTCCAAATTCAAAGCCCCATTCTTCACAGAGCCGTAAACTTCTACCAAGTCTCCAGGAATAAGGGCTCTAACGATGTTTCTGAACTGTTTTGTCGGCTCAAAGGCAGAGCATTTTAAAATTCCAGATTTTGTTTCAATTTCAAAGAAAACATGTCCTCCAATTATTTCGTAAGGTTTTTTTATCACTTTGCCAACCAGTCTGTATGAATGAAACTCTTTAACTTCTCCATTCTCGATAATGTGCATGTCTGTTGCATGATTTGTTAAAAAGATCTGTTCTCTCTCCCATGGTTCTGTTTTAACGATTTCAATCGCTTTTTTCAAAGCCTCAACACTTTCCCCTCTTAAGCCAAAGAGCACAGGACAAGGAGTGCCGGGAACTGCCATGACTACGTCGTTGCACCAATCGACTGTGTCGAAGATCGTTGGATAGAATTCAAAGTCAACGTTGTAGAAGCTTTCTTTCTCAAACTCTCTTGGCTTTCCAATTTTATCTGGCATTCTGTATGTTATTAGTTCGTAAACTAAGTCTTCAAGAACCGCTCCCACTGAAGCCAAGGCTCCAATTAGCCCTCGACCGTTTTTAAACTTCAAATAAGGTATTCTATGCTTTTCAATCAGTTTCATCGCATCTTCAATTGTGAGAACATCCTTTATCGCTTTAATTGCAAACTCTTTTAGCAAAGGAACTTTTTCTTCTTCAACAAAAACAACTCCGGGATTCGTGTTCTCTTCTTCGAGCTCCGCATAATCATTTACAGTTCTTTCTGCAATTTCCATTGCTTTATCAAGATCTTCAAGCTCCGCAAGAAAACTCACCGCTCCGTTTCCCCTTGTTTTGAAAGGAATTGTCGGATTCAGCCTTATAATCCTTGGAAATCCCAAAATTTCTCCAATATCCTTTAGCCTTTCCATCAAGATCAAGGCAAGATAAGTTGTGCACATCCCCTTTCTGCTGTCTGTGTCATCGATTCCTATCCAGACTCGCATAAAGTTTTGCTGTAAGCAAATCAGATTTTGTCCTTTCAATTCCCGCTCTTGCAACATCGAGCTTCTGCCTTAAGTTCGGCAAAAGTTTATCTGGGAAAGAAGCAAATGAAATGAGCTCGGAGTAGATCTTTTCCATTATTCCAAGAATTTTCTCCGCTTCCCCAATCTCATTGGAGATCATCTTCGAAAGCGCATACCTTCGAAGCTCGCCAATCGCATCAGCTAAGCCCGTGATGAAGGCTGAATGAGGTATTTCCAAGTCTATTGATAGATCGAAGTCTCCTTTAATCAATTTAGCAAAGATCACCGCTTCAGCTATTTCCTGCATGGAATCAAAGACCATTGAATAGTATATTTCTGGAAATCTTTGAAAATCTTTCAGCTTGTTGAGAATTTCTCTACCCTTAGAGATATTTTTCTCCGCAAGCTCCATTTCTTGAGTGTGAATTGCAACGATCGCTTTCGAAGCCAATATCCTTAACTCTCTTGTAAGCTTCAAAAGCTCTTCACGAGCTTTTTCAAGTTCTTCAAGCCTTTCTTTACAATCTTCGAGCTTCATAAGCTTAGAAGGCAAACTCTGCTTGGTTCAGATTCATCTAAAATCTCATAACCCCTTCTTTCCATTTTCTTGCTGAAATCGACAATATCTTTATGCTCTGGCATGTTTTCGAGCTTTAGCCTAAGCCTTGAATAGCCGAGGAACATGTAAGCCTTCGCTTCAACGAAATCTGGCTCTGCAATTTTTATGAGTTTGTCAAAGCAATCTAATGCCTTTTCATCCATATTTACCCCTTTGATCAGCGTTAGCCTTATCACCTTTCTTGATTTCACTTCTTTCATCGCTCTTAGACTTTCGAGAATTCTTTCCCAATAGCTCTTTGATGGTCTATTTAAAGCTAAATGACTCTCTTCGTTGTATGCGGTAAGGCTTATGTAGAGCTGGGTTGGGCTCACTTTTCTAATCATTTCTGGATTCGTTCCGTTTGTGACGAGAAAAGTCGTAAAGCCATGCTTTTTGTAGCACTCTATAAGTTCTGGTAAATTTGGATAAAGAGTCGGCTCTCCAATCAGACTTATTGCAACCTGATTCGGCTTTTCCGCTTCTTTAAGCTTTAGTCTATTTATTCCTTCAGTTCCATAAAAACCACTCAAAAGCCTTTTTTGAGCTTTCAAACTCTCTTCAAAGATCTTCTCTGGCTCATCCCATCCTTTGAAATCTTTCAAAAGCTCCAATGGACGCCAGCAATGAATGCAGAACTGATTACAAAGCAAAGCGGGGGTCATTTGAAGACAGCGGTGAGATTCGATGCCATAGAACTTCTGCTTATAGCATACTCCCTCATCTCTCAGAGATTTTTTAAGCCATAAACATGTCTTCACAGCGGAGTGGTTGAAAATGTAGTAGCCTTTAAGATCGGAAAGCTTTTTCATATTCTCAGATATTTGTTGACGAGCTCAATAAAATCCTTTGCCCTCTCAGCACTTTCACCAGCTATTGCAGAGACAACAGCAACTCCCGAAACTTTGCAATCGAGCACACTCTTAACGTTCTCTAAACTTATCCCTCCAATCGCAAATACTGGCAAATTAGTTGCTGAAATTATTTTTCTAAGCTCTTCAAGCCCAATAGGCTCTTTAGCGTCTTCTTTTGTTGTAGTCTTAAAAATAGGTCCCGCTCCAAGATAATCCGCTTTTCTCGCTTTTTTTGCCTCTTCAACGCTATGAACAGAGATTCCAATGAGACCATCGAAGATCTCCCTTGCAATTTCAAGAGGCAGATCTTCTTGTCCCAAATGAACTCCATCCGCCTCAGCGGAAATAGCTATGTCCAAGCGGTCGTTGATCATTAGAAGGGCGTCATAGCTTTCTGTCAGTTCTCTCAATTTTTTAGCAGTCAAAAATAATTCTCGATCCTTCATCTTCTTTTCTCTCAGCTGGATAAGCTTTACACCTAAATCGAGAGCTTTCTTTGCCAAATCTTCATGCTTTCCAAACTTTGAGTCTGTGATGAAGTAAACTCCTTTTAGCATCGCAAATATTTATTGCACTCTGCATAAATCACTTTGGTGTCTCTCAAGGAAATGCTCAAGGATAAGCTCAGCGAAGAAGAGCTGAAGATTTTGCGAAGAAGCTTTGAGATAATTGGAGATATAGCGATAATAGAGATCCCAGATGAATTGATGAGCAAAAAGGAGCTAATTGCAGATGCGATCTTGAAAAAGCACAAGCAAATAAAGACGATCCTCAGGAAAGTTGGGGAAGTTGATGGGATCTTTAGAGTTGCGAGATACGAAAAGATCTATGGCGAAAAGACTGAAACTATGGCAAAGGAGCATGGCTGTAGATTTCTCGTAGATCCAACAAAAGTTTACTTTTCCTCAAAGCTCTCTACGGAGAGGGAAAGGATTGCAAGGCTTGTTAAAGAAGGTGAGCGGGTTTTGGTGATGTTCGCTGGTGTTGGGCCGTATGCGATTGTGATTTCAAAGCTTTCTAAGGCTAAAGAAATCGTTGGAGTTGAGCTTAACCGCATCGCAGTTGAATATTTCAGGAAGAATGTTCAGTTGAACAAGGTTGAGAATGTCGTTGTAATTGAAGGAGACGTAGCTGAAGTCGTTCCAAAGCTTGAGGGAAAGTTCGATCGCATTCTTATGCCCGCTCCCTATTCTGCGGAGAATTTTGTTTATTTAGTTCGTGGTAAGGTTAATAATGGTGGTTTTGTTCACTACTACACCTTTGAGAGTGAAAACTACGAAGAAGAGATTCCAAAAAAGGTGGAGGAGATTTTTTTGAAGAATGGCATTCTCGCAAAAGTCATATTCATGCGAAGATGTGGAAGCTTTGCCCCTTACGTTAACAGATATGCTGTTGACGTTCAATACCTTGGAGAAATTAAATAAAATTAAAATTTAAAAAATTTATCTTGGTGTAGTCTTGTATCCATGCAAAGCCTGCATTTTATCCAACCAACTGCCGATCTTTGGAAAGATCTCATGTGGGGCTTTTAAGCCAAATGGAAGCTCTAAATGACCAGTTCCTTTGATTAGATGTGTTTCGTCAAGCGGATGAGGAGTCTTTCTACCCATCAAATCTTTTTCAATCTGTTCAGCCTCCACAAGCCCGGGAAGTTCTGAAAGGATCGTTATGAATGGGACTTGCACTTTGTTCATGTTGTATATGTAGTAGTAATATCCATCCAAGCCGGGTCTTGGTTGTGGTGGGGAAATAAGGTAGCTTCTCCCTCCATTTTCGAAGTATTCTCTTGCAGTTAGCCTAAGCCCAAAGTCACCATATTGCGCCAATGTAGGCGTGTAAATGCTGTCCATGATGTATCTAACAGAGAAATCACCAAGAGCATCGTTCATGTCTCCAGTAGCATACATTGCCAAAGCCTTTATTAGCTCACAGCGGTCTCCATACTGGTAGTATGCTTCTTCAATTACTGTATATAGGAAGTTCATTGCCAATAGTGTTGTATTCCAAAGCAATCTGCTTTTTGCGATCGTCTCAATAAGGCTTCTCAGATCGATGTAAATTGGCACATCAAGCAAAGCCCAACCAACTTTTGTATCAATTACATCTGGCAATGGCGGAATCATCGCTGGATCGAGAGCTATGACACCAAGAACTGTCTGAGCTCCCTTTGTAACTCCATTTCTCTGCTTCACAAGGCTATCATCTGAAACCACTTTCTTGCACCAAGGATCGTCTCGTAAGCAAGAGATCGTGCTTTGGAATTTTGTTCCTTGCAAATACACATAGCTCACCAATCCGCCAGTGCTATGCCCTCCGATGATCGGATTCTTCCCAGTCTTGGAATAAACGTATTGAATTGCTGCTGGAGTGTCATAGATTGCCCATACATCCAAGCTGACATAAACTGAGCCCTTTTGGCTCTTCATAGTCTCATATCCAGTGCCACGATAATTTACGAGCCAAACATCGTAGCCCTTCTTCCAGAGATAGTAAGCAAGGCTATGCTGAAGCATTGGATCCGCTTTAACATTCGGATCATTTTGTGCCCAGCTTGCTATTGGCATCTGTGAGTAATAAGGAGAATAGCGATTTTTCAGCTCTGCAGGAGTGTGCAAAAGGTATTCGTTCATGTTCGCCATTAATCCAGAGAATAGAACGATCGGTTGAGCTCCGTTGTTGCAAACTCCCTTGTAGCAGTAGTGTAGAAGTTTGATTGAAACTCCGTCAGCGGTTTTTACAGTGTGGATCTCACCGAATTGCTCAAAAGTGTTCGCTGATGTGGCTGTGGAGGTCAATAAAGTCAATAAGACCAATCCAAGCAACCTCCCGATCATGAACTATTGTGGACGTTTGCATATTTAAATTTTATCATTTTTATTATTTGAATATAATGAGCATTGTAATCATGAGCTTTTAAGATCTTTGAGAGACTTCTAACTTTACCCCTTCAAGTGAACCAAAATGGTTATATTACTACAAGATTATGGCTTATTGAAGGGGTCGTGGCGTAGCCAGGAAGCGCGGCGGGCTCCAGTGGTGTGATGAATTGTGGGTCTGCTGAAGGGTGATGACCCATTGGAGCGCTGACCCGAAGAGACCCGCAAGTCGTGGGTTCAAATCCCACCGACCCCATCTCGAACGCTGAAATTCTTTAATCCTTTAAAACATATTCTACCGCTTCTTCCGCTTTTTCGAAGACCTTCATTCCTTTAAGAATTACTGGTGGCTTTAGCGATGCAACTCTTTTTCCTTCTTTTAGAGCTATTGCAAGCTCT
>JANXDV010000014.1:13932-19459 GCA_025058955.1 Archaeoglobaceae archaeon
TTTTCAGCCAAAAGTTGTCCAACTCGGAAAGCAAGCTGATAAACTTCATCATCACAACTACCTGAGCCAATAACGCCGATCTGCATAAACAAACTTCTCCCAGATTTAAAAATACGTTTGGAAAAGTTCATATCTTTAAGTAGCAAAGTGGGGAAATGGAACCAAAGGACTACCGAATTTTACTTGCTGAAAAGGGTGTTGAGGAGATAAAGAAGCTCTCGAATTCTTTGAGAATTCTGAAGAGAAAGGAGTTTATTGCAAAAATTGAAGAGATCTCCGCTAAACTTCAAACGGTAAAATATAGCTACATGCCAGCAGAAGAAGTTGCAAAGCTTGAAGAAATTTTAAAGATCTCTGAAATTTCTTCAAAGCTCAGAAAAGAGATCCAGCAGAGAGATCTGCAAGGGTTAACAGCGGATTACTGGCTCGAATACCTCGAGAATCTCCCAGAGCTTATGAAAAGGGGCGAAATAATGAAGATCTACGAAGCAATTCGATTCTTTTCTGGAGATGTGCTTTCTAAAAGAAAACTTGATCGTCTTTGGCTTTGCCTATTTGATTGTGGCTTCAAGCTCGAAGTTGTAACAAATTCCGAAGCTCTTGCAGTCGGGAGAAGAGTTGTAGCATATCTACCGCCAAGAAAGTTTGGTGAAGTGATCAGCAGAGGAATGTTTGTCGAAGCAACTCTGGAGAAAAAGGGAGAGCTTAGTATTGAGGAGATCAGGAAGATCTCGAGAAGCCTTGGAGAAGTTGAAGCTCTTCTGATCTCACTCCTCAGCTCTAAAGGTTAACTATCTGCCGTAATCGTCTTCAATTCTTTCTATATCGTCCTCCTCAAGATATTCTCCAATCTGGGTCTCTATTACCTCCAAATCCACTTTGCCAGGGTTTTCGAGTCTGTGAATAACCCCAGCGGGAATGAATGTGCTCTCCCCCGGGCGAAGCAAGATCTCTTTGTTGTCAAACACTACTCTTGCGGTTCCCTTAACAACAACCCAGTGCTCACTGCGATGATAATGCCTCTGCAAGCTAAGCCTTTTGCCAGGCTTGATCGTTATCCTCTTGATCTTATATCTCTCCCCCTCTTCAAGCAAAGTGTATGTTCCCCAGGGTCTGTAAGCGGTTCTATGGATTACAGCTCTTTTATCGCCCCTTTTTGAAAGAACTTTGTGCAGTTCCTTCACCTTCTCCGATTTTCCAAGCTTGGAGATCAGCAGAGCATCATCAGTGTCCACTAAGATTAGATCTTCAACGCCAATCATCGCAATTAGCTTTTGAGCCACAATTAGGTTATTTCTTGACTCAAAGCTCAATGGCTTTTCACCAACAATTGCGTTGCCATTTTCATCCTTTTTTAAAACATCGTAAAGAGAATCAAAGCTTCCAAGATCGCTCCATTTTGTTGCTAAAGGCACAACCGCAACTCTTTTGGACTTTTCAAGTATTCCATAGTCAACCGAAATTTCAGGAATCTTTTTATAAATTTCATCAATTTTTTCAGAATTATCAAAAGCTTTAAAAATATCTGGAGCAAGTTTTTTGACTTCTTCCCTGAACAAATCTGAATCGAATAGAAACATTCCACTGTTCCAATAATAGCCACTTTCAACGTATCTCTTTGCAGTCTCAAGATCTGGCTTCTCTTTAAACTGATCCACGATGAAGCCATCTCCAACAGCCTTTCCAGGCTTTATATAGCCGTAGCCCGTATGGGCTTTTGTTGGTTTGATCCCAAAGGTGACAAGATAATTGTCTGCCAATTTTTCCGCAGAGCTAAAGGCTTTCTTGTATTCTTCATTAACTTCCAAAAGATGGTCTGAAGGTAAAACTGCGAACTTTCCAGAATTGGATTTTAGAACCCAGAAGATCGCTGGTAAAGTGCTTTTTGCCATTGGCTCTAAAAATATGTTCTCCTTCGGAATTTCGATGCCAATTTCTTCGAGATCGTCAAGAATTCTGAACTTATACTCCCTATTTGCAACTATAAAGACCTCTTCTGGCTTAGAAAAAATCAATGCTCTTTCAACAGTCTTTTGAAACAATGAGGAATTTTCAAAGAGCTTTATGAATTGTTTCGGCATAAGCTCTCTGCTCAATGGCCAAAGCCTTGTTCCTTTGCCTCCAGCGAGGATCAAAGTTTTCATAATTAAAATCTATTTGGTATTAATATTTTTCTTCAACTTCTCAATTGCACTCAAAGTTCTTCCAAAGATGCCAAAGAGAGTTTGAAGCTCGTAATCTCTTAGCCTTGCCCTTCCAAGAACTCTTCTAAGCGTAACAAGCTCTCTTCGCTCCCTTTGTTTTGGAAAGCTCACCTGCTCGAGCAATTCCGCAACCTTTTTGATCAAAATCTCCAATTCTTCAGCCTTTGCCAAATTTTCCTTAGTTTCCACTTTTTTCTTACTCAGAAAGTAAAGCAAAATCGCTGCAGCATGGCTTACATTCATCACAGGATAAGCTTCGCTTGTTGGAATCTTTACAAGAATATGACATTTTTCGATCTCTTCATTTAGCAGTCCAAAATCTTCTCTGCCAAAAAGAACTGCAACTTCTCCTTCAACATATTCTAAAAGCTCTTCAGGAGTTAGCAATGGCTTTCTAAGAAACCTATAATCTCCTCCAGAGATTCCAGTTGTGCCAACAATGAGGTTGAATTTTGAAAGAAATGAGAAAAGGTCTTCAATTAAAACAGCATTCTCAAGCACGTCTTTTGCATTCGCAGATGTTTTAAAGCTATCTTCAGTGACATTGCATTTATAAAGATAGAGTTTTTGGAATCCAAAGTTTTTAACAAGTCTTGCGATGAAGCCTATGTTCTCTGGGATCTTCAACTCTACAAGCACGACATGGATCATCAGCTTCGAGTATTTGCGGAATGCGGATCGTGGCAGTAAGAGCAACGGACACCGCTTCCATGGTTTTCTTCGACTGTTGCAATATTTCTTCCAGCGATCTTCTTGTGGCAGAGCATACAAGTGTCGCGCGTGTCCTCAACGATTATACTCTCCTTTGTTCTTAGCTTTGCATGCTCTTCTCCAGTTCCATGGCAATTCACGCATTCAACGGTTGAATGATTGCCCAGAGACCATTTTGTATGGGTCTGCAGATGACACTGCTTGCAAACTTCACTCTCCACATAGCTTGGTTTCTTGCTCATCTCTTTTTCCATCCATTTCTCAATACTGCTCTGCTTTACCATAGGAGAATAGCCGAAGGTATAAGCGATAACGATGCCATAGATCGCAACTGCAAAGATCAGCACGATCAGCGTAGCCCTCATAGCTCCACCACCGCATCAAGATTCAGGTAAAAGACCCTCGGCAAAGTTCCCGCTTCAGGCTTAAGAACCTTTACTCTGCTTCTTTTAAGCAATTCATAGATTTTACTTCCCTCTTCGAGACTTCCAAATCTTCTGGCTTCAGTTGGGCAAACTAAAACGCACACAGGTTTCAAGCCTCTTACAAGGCGGTGATAGCAGAAGGTGCACTTATCTGTGGCCTTTTCTTCAGGGTGGACAAACGTGGCTCCATATGGGCAAGCGGTGATGCAGTATTTGCAACCTATGCATGTGTTCTTATCTACGAGCACAACTCCTTCTTTTGTGTGGAATCTCGCATAAACTGGGCAAACGATGACGCATGGAGCATTAGCACAGTGGTTACAGAGCTTTGGCACATAGAAACCATTTTTAGCCTTTGACTTTAAGAATGGATTCTCCTCGGTATTCATAACAACTTTCTTACCATCTAAATAACCCTCGATCCAAGTTCTTGAGATTGGTAATTCCATTGGCACATGATTTTCGATCTTGCATGCAATAACGCATTTTCCACAGCCGATGCACTTGTCAACATCCACTACCATCGCGTATTCTTTCGTATTCTTAGAGTTCGCTGGCATCGAAATCGCTGGTATTATCGGAAGGGCTAATAAGGTCTTAAGAAACTCTCTACGCTTCATGTTTCACCTCCATTGGTAAAAACTTGTAAACGAGATAATAAGCAAAAATTGCAAGAGCTAACGCTCCAGCTACGAACATAGCTTCAAATGGATGAATTTGTGTTGGTATTGATATTCCTGAGATGTTCTTCATGAATTGTCCAGAAAATACGAAGTTTATTCTAAACACAAAGAGTCCCAATATTGTGAGTGTTGCTGAGGCAAAAAGCAACTTGATCTTATTTCCAGCAATCAGTAGAAGAATTAAAGGTATCAGCAAGCCCACGAGTAGTTCTAATATCCAGTAGTTTAATGCTTGGCTCCCAAATAACAAGTTGTTGATCGAGGAGACCGCTTGCTCATTTACCGCAGGATAACCAGAGACTATGAACTTCCAAGCGTTGAATAGAATTGCCACGATCAAAGAGAAGGCAAGCAAATTCTTCAAAACTCGTAGCGCAGAAAGCTTTTCCGATGATCCCGTAACCCAGGAAGTTATAACTGAGGCAAAGATCAGCACCGCAGAACCTCCGATGATTGCGGAGATTATGAAGTAAATTGGCGTCGTTGCATCGTGCCATAATGGTATATATGTTACAGCAAAAAGAGCTCCAAGGTTGCTATAAGCAAGAATTGCTGTGATTAGAGCTACAAAGCCTATTGGCTTTGCAAAACTAAGATCAAGCTCCCTATTTGGGGTTACCAAAAACTTTCCAAGTCTGCGAAGCTTTGAAGATTCGACGATCTCGATCTTCAGAAGGTAATCTCCAATAAAACGGAGGGAGAGAAGTTTACCAACAAAACCCTTAAAGTTCTTCAATTTTGATTGAGCTAATAGATCCGCTCGGAAATAAAACCAGCCTTCAAAGATCAGAAAGACCACTTCAAGAACGTAAAACATGATCATCCAATACATCACACTCATTGGATTTGCATGACCCAGCAGAGCATAAGCACCTCTTTCTACCCTTTCCAGATCGACTGCAATTGTAAATAGTCCCACCGCTATTACAAGAATTCCGATCACTATTGCATCTTTCACAACACTTTCAAGCTCTCTTATATGCAATATTTCTGCAGCGGAGGCAATTGCAGCGGTGCCTATAAGAACCAAGAAAACATACAAAGCCACAAGCGTTCTCCATGGGATCCCTAATGCGGATTCGAAATCCTCTACAGGCATTAGCACTTCAAAATGGATCTGATAAGCTCCGAGGAATCCCGAGGCTATCAGGGCGAGCATAGTTGAAACGAAAATGATTTCTGTTAGCTTCAAGATCTCACCTCTTTCCTTGCTCAAGTTTTTAGCTTTTTAAGTTTTTCTAATTTATAGCAAGGATTGAGAAAAAATTGATTATGATAAGTTAATTTATATTCAAATCCCCAATGCTCTTCTTCTCTCCAAAATAACCTTTTCAAGCAAATCCACAGCCTTAACTGGATCTTCTTCCACAACAACTTTGCCTCCAGTCATTTTTTCAACTTCTTCTGTAAGCAATTTTACAACCTTTTCACTTCCAGTGATTGGAGGTATTGGCGATACATGGGTTGGAAGTCCATACGCTACTGCAAAAACCGCATCGATCGT
>JANXDV010000150.1 GCA_025058955.1 Archaeoglobaceae archaeon
GTGATCCTCGCAAACACGATCGGAATTCCCGCAAAGTTTGAAGACATCGAAATAACTGGAATAACGAATATAACCCCTCAAGCCTTTAGCGTTGCAATACAGAAAGGATATACGATCAGACTAATAGCGGAAGCGAGTAGAAAAAATCTCAGGGTTTCGCCAAGACTTGTGCCAATTAACAGCCCATTAGCGATAAAAGGGACAATGAATGCAGCGATGATCAAAACAGATACCGCAGGAGACATATTTGTAGCTGGAAGAGGAGCAGGAAAATTTGAAACCGCAACAGCGATTCTTTCCGATCTTTATGAACTGGTTAGAACTCGCTAAGATCCTAATCGTTTTCAGCTTTCTTCTCTACGCATGCAAATTAGATCTTAAAAGCAGGTTGATACCAAATAGAGTCTGGAAGTTCATGCTGATCGCTACAATTCCAATAACCGCTTTTCAAGTTTACTTGGTGGCAAATATAAGCAATGCACTTCTTCTTTTTGCATCTTTCGGCATGATCTTCATGATCCTACTTGCTTATT
>JANXDV010000151.1 GCA_025058955.1 Archaeoglobaceae archaeon
GGTTGTGGACAGTGCTACCATTATATTGGTGACATTTTAGGCAATCAACCATTGTTTCTCTCTCGAGCAGTGTTCTGTAGTGTTTTCCATCACCCATTATATCTTCTTTACTGTGGCAATCTATACATCTCATTCCTCTATGCACATCACTCAAGTTAAGCACCGCAATCTCAATTCTCTGTCTTGCATGACATCCTAAGCATGTAGAATCGCTAACTTTGTCTCCCGGGGTTATGTGACAGTCATAGCAGTCAGGAACATATGTCTCAGTGACTATTGGTTGACCATTTGCTTTTTTCTCTGCATGACATTTAAGACATTCAAAATGCTCTATTGGTTTTTTTGTTATCAGTTCAACTCCTCCGTTTTCAGCAGAGTAAAAGGTAATTTTACCTTGTCTTGTATAGTGTAAGCTCGTTTTGAAATTCTTATACCAATCAACTTTTTTCTCTTCCCCAACCCTTGGTTGCTGAGAAAAGCCAAAAAGAATAGTGATTCCAATAAGTATAAGCACTAATAAGAGT
>JANXDV010000152.1 GCA_025058955.1 Archaeoglobaceae archaeon
ATGCTGGAATCATCAGACTAAATGCGATTTTAGAAGTGCAAAAATTTCTTTTTTATAGCTGTTTTAGAAAAGTCTCATGAATTTGGCTGATCTAATTCGCTTAATTATTGTAAAAGCAAAATTTTTTAAAATAGAAAATTTTTTATTCAAGCAAATCCAAACGGTAGAGGGTGGGAAGATGAAGATTATCGTGCTTGCTAAACATGCTCCAGATCCCCAAAGCGAAGTGAGCGTTTCAAGCGATGGCAAAAGTCTCTCTTTTGGTACTGCTGTCTTTGACATAAACGACTGGGATCGCTATGCTGTTGAGGAGGCGATTAGAATAAAAGAGAAAATGGGTGGAGAGGTTGTCGTAGTAGGGGTCGGAAAGAATTGCGATGATACTCTACGCAAATGTCTTGCAATGGGTGCTGATAGAGCTATCAAGATACCTTTCGATGGTGGAATCGATGCGCAGCAGATATCTGAGGTAATAGCAGAAGCTATAAAGAACGAGAAATTTGACATGATATTCGCTGGAAT
>JANXDV010000153.1 GCA_025058955.1 Archaeoglobaceae archaeon
CGCTCTTCTTCACCAATTTGCATAATTAGGATCTTCAAATAAAGCTAAAAGATTTTTCCCATTTCTCTGTTGAGATCCATAGTAGTCTTTAAGGGGCATTTATATTATTATCCGATTTCATGGGGAGCCTGATCTCAAAAACAACCCCTCTCGGCTTGTTATCGTAAAGCCTAACAGACCCTTTGAACATCTCAACTATTTTCCTCACCAAGAACAATCCCAATCCTCCACCTTTTCTCGAATATCCAGACTCGAAAACAACCTCCTTAAGCTCATCTGGAATTCCAACGCCATTGTCCGCAATTCTCACAACGCAATCATTTCCCTCTTTGAAAACTCTTATCGTTATCTCCAATGGGCTCACTTGGCCATGGATTATTGCATTGTTCACAACATTCTCAATAGCAGATTTCAGAGCTTCATTAGCTTCAACGTATAATTCCTCAAGCTCAACCTTAAAGCTTGCTTCGCCTTTGTATTTCTCAACAACGCTCTTCACAAATTCAGCAACATTCACAAG
>JANXDV010000154.1 GCA_025058955.1 Archaeoglobaceae archaeon
TTACGCTAAGTTTCTAAAAGGAGCAAAGATCGTCAAAGTTGAAAGAGGAAAAGTCAAGCTGAAGCCAGATCTCTTCACAGGCAAAGACGTTTCACAATTCATTGAAACAGTTTTAGGTGTTAAAATCGAATTTGCAAAACTTGGCGAAGATCTTCTCACGATCTGCACGAAAGAGGATTATGAGCCGAATTACACTCTCCTTAGGGAGTTGAAAGAGCTTTACAACGTTGAAGACGTCTTCCTTTTCTCTGAAAAAGACAAGAATTTCGTCGTTGGACTTTACAAGGAGAACAGATACCTCGGAATGGGATTGTTGAAAGCTTTTGGGAATGATCTAATGCTCGAAACAGCATTTTCAGATTTCGATCTAATAGAAATTGGAGAAATGAGGTTTGATGAAGGAAAGGAGTGCTTTATAAGAAAATTGTAAGCTCGCAGATTTCTTTTTCGAACTTCAATTTATAGGAGGGCAAAAGAGATAAATAAGACCGGAAATTAGAATTTAGATGATGCAAATAGA
>JANXDV010000155.1 GCA_025058955.1 Archaeoglobaceae archaeon
CCTGAGAATTATGATGATGGTATATTTAATTGGTGGCAATTAAACATGGCTATAGCAAGATAAGTTCAACGAAAATTCGATCGCAAAGCGAATTTTTGATCTTTGAAAATCCCCGAAAGTTTCTTATTTATCTGATAAAATATCAAAACATGCGAGCGATGACAAAGCAGTTTCTTGAAGAAGCTTTTACTGGAGAGAGCAAAGCTCACGTGAAGTATATGATCTTTGCAGAGGTCGCTGAAAAGGAAGGAAAGAAGAACATAGCTAAGCTATTCAGAGCTATAGCATTTGCAGATTCGAAGCTTTACAGCGAAGCCAAAAAACTCGCTGATCAGGGAAAAGATTTGGAGATCGAAAGTGTTTACATATGCCCAGTCTGCGGTTATAGTGCTCTTAATTCCGCTCCCGATTTATGTCCTGTCTGTAGAACTAAAAAAGAGGCTTTCATTAAATTTTAGGAGGTGAGAATATGAAGAAGTTTGGAGAAATAATTTACACACCAGAAGTGGAGGAC
>JANXDV010000156.1 GCA_025058955.1 Archaeoglobaceae archaeon
ACACGGATTCCATAAGTGTTTTCTCTACCTTTGATCTTTTTAAATGGAACTGAAAATGGATTCTCGGAAAGATTTTTCAGTTTATCTTTAACTCTCGCTCTTGTTTCAAGATCGATTTTGTCGAGAAAATCCTTTGCCTGTTTGCTGAGAAAAATTCTGAAAGTCATTAAAGCTCGTATTTCTCTCCCTTCTCCATTTCTGCCTCAATAGAATCCAACTCTTCATGTTCTTCTTTGCTCAATTCCTCAAATCCTAAAAAATTATCTATTTTAGAATTGAGAATTTCGAGCATTTTTTCGATCCTCTGGAGATGGGAAATGATATTCTCTTGCATATATAAAGTTGTTGATTGGGATTTAAAATGTTTGTGACTCTGAATTTTTAGAGCAAATATTCATCCAATTTTGCAATCTTCTTTATTCCGTAGTGCTTGCAAGTTGCAGCGATTAGAGCATCGTTTGGGAGAAGTTTATATCTTTCAATGATTTCTATTATATTTGTCCCAAAGTTAAT
>JANXDV010000015.1 GCA_025058955.1 Archaeoglobaceae archaeon
TTCAGACGGATGCGGAAATCATTTTTATAAGGGCTTCTGAAATTGGAGGAAAGACAAAAATTGATTTATGGCTCAAAAACCTTGGTAAGTCTATAAATGCGGATCTACTGGGTAAAGGGGACGTTTTCATATACTCTGAAAGCTATTATGAGCACATAACGAACTTCACGGTTTCTATAGAGAATGGAGACGGAGATAACTATTGGGAGCGTGGAGAGACTGCAAAGATCTCATTGGTGATCGAGGGAACACTTAGCGGAGACTACACTCTGACTTATGTTTTCTACAACGGTGTTAAGGTCAGCGACATCTTTTCGAGGTGATAAAAGTGGGCTTCGATGCAATTGCGACCGCAATTCTCATGTCCGCAGTTGTTCTGACTGTAGCTTACGTTTTAGTTTCAGGAAACAGCTTTTTAGCGGAAGAGACAATCGAAGGATACAAAGAAATCGCTCACAATTCTCTTAGACGTTTGCAGTCTGATGTGGAAATCATTGCGGTTAGCTATGAACATCCAAACTTAGTTGTTTATTTGAAGAACGTAGGGAGCACGAAATTTGAGAGCTTCTCTGCATTCGATCTGATCGTCTATGGTAAGTCAGATTCAGAGGTTTTTGTCTCAGATTACCTCAGAGCGAATTTTGAAATCCTTAGTGAACTCATAAATCCTGGAATTTTCGATCCTCAAGAAACTGCAAGAGTTAATTCGAATATCGATTTGGCTCGAGGCAATTACACTGTGCTGATCTGCACACCAAATGCGATCTGCGATAGTTATGAGTTTTATGTTGGAGGTGGTTTAAATGGTAGAGAGCATCCATGAAATTGAGGAGGAAAGAAAGAGAAGTATTTTATCAAGTGGAAATGATGAGATTGACAAAAGGCTTGGTGGAGGAATTCCTTTAGGCTCTTTAACACTGATCGAAGGCGAAAATGATACTGGAAAAAGCGTTCTTTGCCAGCAGTTTACCTTTGGCGGTCTTGCTCAAGGGCACAGGATCGCCTATTACACGACTGAAAACACGATAAAGAGCCTTTTAAATCAGTTGGAATCTCTAAGTCTTGACGTTTCTGACTTCTATGCCTGGGGATATCTGAAAATCTATCCGATCCACCTTGAAGGAGTTGAGTGGAGACCAGAGCAAATGAAGAGCATTCTTAACCTTGTTGCGAACCACATAAAGACTATAAAAGAAAACGTTGTAATGATCGATTCTCTCACTATGTTCACCGCATACAGCACTGAAGACGACGTTCTCGACTTTCTAACAAGGCTAAAGAACTTCTGCGATCTTGGAAAGACGATCCTCATAACTCTACACCAGCATGCGTTCAAAGAAGACACTCTCGTTCGTATTAGAAGTGCATGTGATTGTCATCTATTCCTAAGAAAAGAGCAAGTAGGTGATCGCTATGTCAGCGTTCTCGAAGTCTCTAAGATCAGAGGTGCGAAAAAGACGACTGGAAACATAGTAAGCTTTGAAGTCCATCCAGGATTTGGTTTGAAGATCATTCCGATCTCAGAAGCGAGAGCCTAACTCGAAAAGTTTATGTGGTAATTACAACAATAATCATATAGATGAGGAAAGGGGTGAGGGGAAATGGCTGAGCTCGAATTCAGTTTAAAACCCAAAGGAATGAAACACGGAGTTATGGCTAATTTCCCCTTTACCCCTAAGGAAAATGATGAGCATGATCACAGCAACTTAGCTACCTGTGGCATTTACAGGCTTCTTCCTGAGGAGATGAAGAAAGAGGTGAAGAAAAATCTACATCTGCTTGAATACCTTCACATTCTTCCAATTGACAAGATCGGAATTCCTAAACTTGTTGAGAAGCTCGATCGAAAGAAGCATGGTGAGCTTGAGAATCCAAATTTGATCTATCCAGCGGATGAGAGTATTTACATACATATTTACCCTGACAAAAATGACGTTCGCAACATCTATATCCCGATCGAACCAACCTTGCTTACTGGAGTTGAAGAATTGCTCAAAGAAGTAGAGATAAGGCTCGTCGATCACATCACAGGAATCGATTTCGATCCACAGGACAATGAGGAGAAGATCAAGATCCTAAAAGAGGCACTTGCAAAGATCTGTGAAGTAAACTCGAAGAGCCTTGTAGAAGATGTTAGTGGAGAAGCTAAGCTGATTCCAAAGCTTAGATTTAATTCAAAAGGTGAAGGAAAGCTAAAGGTTACAGAACAGCAGTATAAAGCTTTAGAGTATGCTCTAATTAGAGATAAAGTTGGTCTCGGTGTTCTCGAGCCATACATCAGAGACAAATACATCGAAGACATCTCTTGCAACGGTCTCGGACCGATCTTCATAGAGCACAAGATCTTTAAAGGACTTAAGAGTGTTATAGAGTTTAGAGATGAGGAAACTCTGAACAAGTTTGTCATAAGGCTTGCAGAGAGGATTGGAAAGCCAGTAACTTACAAAGATCCAATAGTAGACGCAACTCTGCCAGACGGAAGCAGAATTAACATTGTTTATGGAAAAGACATAAGCAAGAATGGAAGCAACTTCACGATCAGAAAGTTCAACGAGACACCTTTCAGTGTTCTTCAGCTTATAGAATTTGGAAGCCTTGATTACATGGTTGCGGGCTATTTGTGGCTACTGATCAGCGAAGGTATGAGCGGTTTCATTTGCGGTGAAACTGCAAGCGGTAAAACTACTTTGCTAAACGCTATAACCGCTTTCATTAGACCAGAAGCGAAGATCGTTTCCATAGAAGACACACCAGAGCTTCAAGTTCCACATAAGAGCTGGACAAGAGAGGTAACAAGGGGAACAACGAGAGGAGGAAAGATTGGCGAAGGAAGTGGGAGTGATGTGACGATGTTCGATCTGCTGAAAGCTGCATTGAGGCAGAGACCAAATTACATACTCGTGGGCGAGATCAGAGGTGTCGAGGGAAACATTGCATTTCAAGCGATGCAAACTGGGCACCCAGTGATGTCCACATTCCACGCAGCAACTGTTGAGAAGCTCATTCAAAGGCTTACAACTGAGCCAATAAGCGTTCCAAAGACATTCATAGACAATCTAAACTTTGTTGTTATTCAGAGCGCGGTTAGAAGACCTGATGGAAAGCTTGTGAGGAGAGTTTTGAGTGTTTCAGAGATCGTTGGTTACAATCCTCAAAAAGGAGGTGTAAGCTTTATAGAGGTTTTCCAATGGGATCCGGTGACAGACAAACACATTTTCACAGGCTACGGAAGTTCTTATGTTTTGGAACAAAAGATCGCCACTCGTTTGGGCATTCCGGCGAACAAGAAAAAGATGATCTATGAGGAAGTGGAGAAGAGAGCAAGAATTCTGAAAAAATTACATGAACAGGGAATAGTGGAATTTTACGAGTTCTTCAAAGCGATTTCGAAGATCACGAAGAGTGGAATGCTCTCTATAAAGGTGTAGTATGTTCGAGACCGCTAAGGTTCCAACGTTCAAATTTAAGTTCCCATTCATCGAAAAAATGAAAAAGTTAAAAGAAGAGATGTTATCGGATAACGATCTACTTTTCCTTCTCACATACATGACTTCTCTATCAACCGCTCATCTAAGCAGGGATAAAATTTTCAACATGGCTTCCGAGACTAAGTATTCTCCAAGTAAATACTTCAGAATGGTTCGAGATCTGGCACAGAAGTGGCATTACGACTATGCAACCGCTTGTGAACTTGTAGCTGAAAAAATAAGAGCGGAAAGGGTAAAAAAACTTTTCAACAGACTTTCAAATGCAATTTCTGCGGGAGAGCCTGATAGAGAGTTTCTTGAAAGAGAATGGAGAGCTTTTAAAACTGTAAGAAAAGACGAATACGATCGAAGTCTCGAAAGTCTTAGAAAGTGGAGTGACGCTTACACTTCTCTACTCGTCTCCGCTTCACTGATCTCAGTAGTAGTTCTGCTTTCAGTTGTGATCTACAGCGTAGGAGATCCCTCTCAAACCCTCTACGCCTCTGCTTTTGGAAACTTCGTGATCTGCCTCTTTGGTGTGCTCATGATCTTCAAGGCGGTTCCAAAGGATAGAAAAGTTCATGATTACCACATAAAGTCCAAAGAGCAAGCTTTAGCGGGAAAAATTTCAACACTTTTAATCCCAGCAGGAGTGATGCTATTCGTTTTTTTGGCATTACTCCAAGTTATAATCGGAAACTATGAAATGGCTGGTTATGGATTCATAGCCTTTGGTTTGGCAACACTACCAATAGGAATTCTTGCAAAAGTCGATGACAAGAAGATTGGTAAGAGAGATGAAGCATTTACGAGCTTCATAAGAAGCCTTGGAGCAATAAAAGGTGGAGCGGGAGTTTCAATTGCGGAGGCAATAAGAAGAATCGACCAAAAAAACTTAGGCGAGCTGAAAGATCTTGCTTTAGAGCTTCAAAGAAGACTCTCTTTGGGACTTGATCCAAAACTTTGCTGGGAGAGGTTTATTGGAGAGAGTGGTAGTTATCTAATGGAAAAACTAACCCCGATCTTCACAGACTCCATTGAACTTGGTGGCGATGCAAATCTTGTTGGGGAGATCGTTAGCTCTTCAAACCTCGAAATGGTTCTTCTCAGGCTAAAAAGAGATCTGATCTCTTCTGGATTCGTGAATCTAATAATTCCACTTCACATTGCAATGGTTTCTCTGATGCTCTTCATATCCCAGATCCTCACGATCTTTACCGAATACCTTGGTTCTCTTTTTGCTTCTCAAGTTGGATCGAGTTCTGGAGAGGTCTTCAAAAATATGCCATTGCAGGGGCTAAATTTGGGAATCTTCGCAGGTGTTCCATTAGAACTCCTTGCAGAATACACGTTCTTTATAATCCTCTCTATAACAATTGCCAATGTTCTCGTTTCGAATATAGTAAAAGGGGGAGGAAAATATCTTTATTTGTATTACTCCTCAATTCTATTTCTGCTCTCTGGAATTTTAATGCTTGTAGTTCCGCAAGTAGTTAGATGGGCTTTCACCTTGCCGTCATTTGTTGAGGTTATCGCGGGGGTGATAATTTATGTCTGAAGTGCCGATTGAGCTCTTAATTGGGCTGATTTTCTTAGTAGTGGTTTTTTTAGTCCCATATTTGCCTCAGAAAAAAATCACACTTAGTTTTAAGAAACCTAATTTAATTTTGTCAAAAAAAGAAAGAGAGAAAAAGCTCGAAGAAATAGACAAAAAGCTTGAAGAAGTCCTTTCTGAGCCTGGAAAAGAAAAAATAGTAAAACTTGACGAAGCAACTGAAGAAGCTGCTAAGAAGTTCGAGATAAAAGGAGACTTACTATCTGAGATGCAAACAACTGAGAAGCCTAATCAAAATACTGAATCTGTAGAGCAAAAGAGTGAGGAATTAAGTCTTCCTGGGATTGAGAAACTTGAAGATCTTGGAGAAGTTGAAAAAAATATAACTCTGGAGCAGAATGAGCAGAAGGAGACAAAGATAGAGTTTGAAGAATCGGACAAACTGCTCGAAGATTTAGCTAAAGAAGTTGAAAAAAAGAAGGAGGAAAAGCTGGATCTTCTTAGAGAACTCAAAGGACAAAAGTTTGAAGTTGGAGAATTGGAATATGAGCTAAAAGAAGTGCTCGAAAGGGTTAAGAGGTTGAAAACATGATCGATCTACTCTTCACAGCTTTTACAATTGCAAGCTATATATGGCTTTACGATAGCAGAGAAAAGGTCTTTAGATTTCTCTGCGATGAGATCATCGAGCTCGATTTTTGCAGAGCTATTGTCGTGATCGATAACGAAAATGAATACTATCGGGTGAAAAGTGGTGAAAATGTGCTTAACTGCGAGTATCTCCGCTACCAGCCAAAAAGTTTCTGCTTTATAGAAAAGGAAAAAATGATCTTTGCTCCTATTTCTTCAAACTCCGCTGTTTACGTTTTTGTAACTCAATACGATGAGGAAATTGGGCAGATCTTTCAAGATCTCTTCGTCGTCGTTCGAAGAGCATTGGAAGATCTTGAAATAAGAAAAAAGAGGGAAGAGCTTCTGAACGCAGTTAAAGAAAATTTGAAGCAATTTCAATACCTCTCAGATAAACTTAGAAATCCTCTTGCTGTGATCTATGGAGCTCTTGAGGTAAAGGAAGAACTTGGCTTAGAGAGAGTATGTTTGATGATCAAGGAGAATGCAGAGAAAATTAAGAAGGTGCTCGATGAGCTTTCCGCATATGAGCTTCAGACGATAAAATTAACGAAGACTATCTTTTGATCAGTAGGATACATAGTGATGCGGTCAGCAATCCAGTGTAGAAGAGCATAACGTAGTCTGTGACCTCGAAGAGCGAAAGAAAGCGGTGCATAAGCATAACTGCAGAGAATACTGCGAGCATGGATATACTGATCTTATCTCTTTCCATGCAAAAAGTTGTTTTCGATAATAAAAAGAATTCTATTAGCTTTGAAATTTCAAAATTGAAATTTTTGGGTTAGATTTGAATATAATATAATTTATTACGAATTGATTATATATAAATAGTTTTGAGATTAGTTTTAGCATGAAACCCCTGGTAATATTTGCGATGCTCGTGATCGCCCTATCGGCGTTCTTAGTTCTCCAGTTGGCTCATGAAAAGGAGCTCTTTGAGACTAAAATAGCGAGTTTTTCGTCTCCAGAGGAGTTTAGAGACTATATAAGCAGAGCGGAGATCTATGCGGGGAGATCTGTTGGACTCCCAGCTACAGTCTCAACACCTATACCCACACCTATACCCGCTCCAGCGGTTGGAGTTGGGATTTTAGAGAAAGTTGAAGAAGTAGAAAGAGTTTCGCAAACAAATGTTCAGGTTTTTGGCATAGATGAGCCCGATATTGTTAAAACAGATGGGAAGAACATCTATATCTCACGATTTCACCGAGTTCCAACTTTTTTGGGAAAAATAGTGCCACCTTATCCTTATGAACCAAAAGCATTGGTTGTAAAGGCTTTCCCACCAAAGGAGATTGAAAAAATAAAGGAATTGAACATTAGCGGAGATATGATTGTCTACGAAAAAATACTGGTCTTTTTGAGTAGAGATAAGCTGAGAGCTTTCAGCACTGAAGACTTTAAAGAGAAATACAAGATCGAACTGAACGGGTCTGTTATCACCGCAAGACTTTACGAAGGTAAGATCTATCTCATAATCTCTCAATTTTCGGAAATCTGCCCAATAATTCCTTTGAATGTTAATGGTGCCCCTTACGTAGTTGAATGTAGGGGGATCTATTACCCGACAAAGCCTATACCTGTTGAAAGCGTTTATACAGTTGTAAAGATCTCTGCAAATACTGGAGAAATCGAGGATAGCATTTCATTTGTTGGAAACTATGATTCAGTGATTTACATGTCCAAGAATGCTGTTTACGTAGCTTATTACTCTCCAGAAAGTTATGCAGAAGTTATGCTCAAGTTCGTTTCCGAAAACATGGATCTATTTCCAAGCTGGTTCAGAGAGAAGCTTCAGAAGCTAATCAATTATGATTTGAGTGAGCAGGCAAAGCAAGTCGAGATCTGGGATCTGATGAGAAGGTTAACGCTAACAATGGATCCTGAAGAAAGGCTCGTTTTTGAAAATGAGATCAGCAATAGATACAACGAGTTTATGGAAAAGTATGCGAGAGAGATCGAGAAAACAGCGATCTGGAAGATCTCTCTCGAAATGGAGATCGTCGCAAATGGTGAAGTTCCAGGAAGACTCTTAAATCAGTTTTCGATGGATGAATACAAAGGAGATCTTAGAGTAGCTGTTACAGTCGGAAATGCAAACGACCTTTACGTTCTGGATCCACAGCTAAAGATCTTTGGCTACATAAAGGGCTTTGGAGAGACTGAAAGAATCTATGCGGTTCGATTTATTGCAGATAAGGGCTACATCGTTACCTTCAGGCAGATCGATCCATTCTTCGTGGTAGATCTTTCCGATCCTACAAATCCAAGAATGGCTGGTGAGCTGAAGATCCCGGGCTACTCGTCTTATCTGCATCCCTTAAAGGAAAACCTGATCCTCGGCATTGGGATGGAAGATGGGAATGTTAAACTTTCCCTATTTGACGTCAGCGATCCAAAGAATCCGAGAGAAGTGGACAAATATCTTCTCAAGGAGCACTGGAGTGAAGTGATCAGCAACCACAGGGCATTTCTCCAGGATGAAAAGCATGGGATCTTCTTCCTTCCAGCAAGCTCAGGCTATGTTTTTTCATACAAAGATGGGTTAAAGTTAATAAAGGCTACTGAAACCGGATTTAGAGCGGTTTTCATAAACGACTATTTATACATAATTGGGAGCAAGATCGTGGTTTTTGATGAGGTAAAATGGGAGAAAGTAGCGGAGCTCGAGCTCTAACTTTTTAAAATTTTTATACCCTCCCCTAACCTTTTATTTCATGATGGGTGAGATCTTTGCAATAATCTCTGCGGTCTTATGGGGTATTGCACCAATTTTCGATAGATATGCTCTCTCCACTGGTGTTCCAATCTATACCGCATTAGCCATTAGAGCACTTGGAGCATTCTTTGCAATGATCTTCATAATAATTTTATTCAGAGAAACAAATTTTTCATTCAGACTTGATTCTTTGAGCGCTTTATTAGTTGCTGGAGCCATAGGTGGTGCAATTGCGATGATCTTCTACTATAAAGCTCTCGATCTAATTGGAGCAAGCAGAACTGTGCCGATAACAGCGATCTATCCGATGTTCACCGCTTTGTTTTCCTTGCTTCTTCTCTCCGAATCCATAACTCTTAAGACCTTTATAGGCATAGTCTTTATAGTCATTGGAGTCATCCTTGTTAGTGAGGTATAATATGGATCTTGAAGGCTATGCAAAGAAATTACTGGAATTTAAAGGCGAAGAAGAAGTTAAAAGAAAACTGATCGAGAGAATCTGCGAGATCAAAGGCTGGGATGAGAAAAAGGCTGAAAAATGGGCCAAAGCAGTCATAATAGAAGTGAAGAACGCTTATTCAAGAACTCTCCCTATTCTCGAATATTATAAAACTGGAGTCACAATGGGAGCATTTGGTGTAGGATCTCGTGGTAAAGGGGATTTTTACGTCCATTCAAAGATTGGGGAGCTGAGTAGAGTTTCCGCAGTGTTGTCACCAAGAGATCTGGATGACGCCGGAGTTGTAGAGAATCGAGGAGCATTCATAGTTGTTGCGGTTGATGGCATTCACTCCCGACTTAGCGAGTTTCCATTCATTGCAGGTTTTCATGTAACAAGGGCTGCAATGAGAGACGTGCTGGTCAAAGGAGCGGAACCAATTGCGATCTTTTCTGACATCCACGTAGCGGATGATGGAGACGTTAGCAAGATCTTTGATCACATCGCTGGAATAGCTACGGTATGCGAAGCTACGAGGGTTCCACTTGTGAGTGGTAGCACTCTTCGCATAGGTGGCGACATGGTGATCGGAGAGCGGATGACTGGTTGTGTTGGCTGTGTAGGTGTTGCAGAGCACATAACTCCAAGGAAAAATGCTAAAGAAGGCGACGTGATTCTGCTCACTGAGGGTGCAGGTGGAGGCACAATTGCTACGACTGCGATCTACTATGGTATGCATGAAGTTGTTGAGGAAACGATTAACCTCGATTTTATCAGAGCGGTGAGAGCGATCTTCTCCGCTAAACTTTTGCAAAAGATCCATTCGATGAGTGATGTGACAAATGGTGGAATCCGAGGAGATGCTGAGGAGATCTCAAAAGTCTCGAAAAAAGCTTTGGTTTTCGAATACGAAAAATTGCGAAAATGTGTGAATCCAAGAGTTCTGAAAATGCTGGAAGAGCTCCAAATAGATTTTATGGGTATCTCTATAGACTCTTTGATGATAATATGTCCAGAAAAAACTGCAGAAGATGTGAAAAAAGCTGTAAAGTCTGTTGATGTTAAAATAAGGGAAGTTGGATGGGTTGAAAGTGGTGAGGGAGCTTTTTTAATCGAAGGTGGAGAAAAAAAGCAGATAAAGCCGAAGTTTCGTGAGTCCGCATACACTCCGTTGAAGAAAGTAGTTGGAGAGGAAACGCCAGCAAATTTTGAAGAGATGCGCGAGAAAGTTGATCTCGCTTTGCAAAAGGCTATTGAAAAGAAGAATATAGTTCTCAGGAAACTACTTCTCTGACTGAATGCTCTGGTTGATCTTTTCCTCCATTTCCATTAAAATCCTAAGCAAAGTGAAGTATAAGTCGATCATCTTATCCTTTCTCCATTCCACATTTTTCATTATAGCCTCGTCGATCTCGCTCTGCATCTTTCCCATTCGGTAAATGACGTATAGCATATCTTCAGAGCTTTTATTAAATCCAAACTCAATTCCTCTACTCCTCTCGTAGATCCAAGCCCTTCTCAAAAGCTCGTTTAGAGTTTTATAGTCGATCTGGAGAAAATCTCTACGCATTGCAAAGAGCTCCTCAAGCTCATATTTATTCGGCAGAACGATATCTCTCAAGATCGCAGAAACTTCAACTAAACGTGTAAAGAAGAGATAAAAGATCGGATCAAAAATGTGTCCGCTCTTTTTCAAATTTTTTGTTTTCTCCACAAATTTATCATCGAAGATCTTCCTGATCTCTTCCTCGAATTCATCCATAATTTTAGTCCATAAGAGATATTAAAAGCTTAGCTCTCCAAGACTTCTCTGCCACTTTTAAGCAGAAAATCAAGTCTGCTGTCAAGCAAAGGCAAAAGACTCTTTATAATCTTCCTCATCTCGATCTTTCTGATCTTTGCATGCTCGTGTGCGTGGATCAAAACCAAAGGGTAGCCATGAACTTCTAAGCTTTTTAACTTTCCTATGAGCTCCTCCTCGATCCTTTGAATACTTTCAACCAAGTAAATGTTTTCAGAATCCTCAAATCTAACAAAAGCGGAATTTATGTCTTTGAATAGATTTTTAAAGTGTTCTCGATACTTTATAACAAACCAAGGTAAAGTTTTTTTCGTCCCCTGCTTAAAGGGAAAGTATCCACTCTTTTCAAAACCAAATTGTTTTAAAGCCAAAATCTGTAGAATTGCTATGTCGTTAATTTTTTCATCAAATTCATGTGTGTAGAAACTTTTGGCAACGAATACCGCTTTTTTATCCAGCAACTTGTTTAGTGCATGGAGATATTCGATGTATTCGAAGAGGATCATGAGGTCTTCCATGTTCCCCTTTCCCTTTCTGTATCCCTCTTCCATATCCCGAAATATTTTCTCTCTCGTCAGAAGATAGTTCTTTTTTGCTTTTCCTTCCCTTAGATCTTTTTCAAGGTTCTCGAAATGCTTTTCAAGGACTGCAAGAAAGTCTTCAACAAGAGCTTCGAGCTCGTAACTCTCCATTAATTTTTCTGGATCATCCGTATATGCAGGGGGGCGGATAAAAGCTCCACGGAGTGAACCATCGATCAATACCAGCTCTTCTTCCGCAAAACTACCAATTCGGAACTCAGAAGTGTGCATGTGCAGTCTTACTCGCTCATCTATGTTTATATGTGGAGTCAAAGTTGTGATCTCGCTCATCTCTCGAATTTCTTTTCCCACACTCACAGCAGAGACTGAGTAAAGCACGATCCCAGTCAATCTCTCGATCGCTCTGCTTCCATCGACTCCGCATGCATGGCATTCAACGCTTTCTGGCATCTCCAACCATTTTTCATCGATTCTATGAGCAATTTTTTCTGCTCTGTTATATAGCTCTATAAGCTCCTGAGAGATTTTTTCAAGCGTTTCATCACTAAGAAACCACAACAGAAACACCTCCACGGTAATCTATAGTTATAACCCTGTCTGCAGCATCCTTTAGCTCTTCATCATGCGAAACGAGTATAACTTGTGGGATCTTTCGCAAGTAGTTCAAAGTTATGTCTACGAGCTTTCTTCTTCTCTCTTCATCCAAAAATGGCGTAGGTTCATCCATCATAAGCAGTGGGATTCTACCTTTGGCTTCAAACATCGACAAAGCAAGTCTAAATGCGATACCCAATGCAACAAGTTCACCTCCACTCAGAAAACTCGTTTCACGTTCTTCGCCTTGGTGAACAATGAAGATCCTCAACCTTTCTTTTCCATACTCGAAAACTCTTTTTAGCTTGATTCCTGAATACTTTCCTTCTGTGAACTCCTCAAAGATCTCGCTCGCATACTTTTCCACCTCCTTCAAAGCGATCTCCGCAACAATGTTCTTGTAGCTTGCAAATTTCTCTCTGAGCTTTTCAAGTTCTGGAATTGCTTTTTCTATTGCCTTAACTTTCCTCTCGCTCTCTCTAAGGACTTCAAGTTGTCTCTCAAGAGCTTCTTTATCCTCCCTAAAACTTTCCAAACTCTTTTTTAGCACATCAAGCTTCTGTTCTATTCCCGCGATTTCCATGGAAGCTTTTTTTTCAAGCTCTTCAACTTCTTTATGGCGCAGATCATCGTATTTGCTCATAAGATCTGCCAATAAATTTCTCTTTTCTGCATAAGATTTCTCTTTGATCATTAAAGCACTAAGAACTTTCTCGAATTCATCTTTTGTTGTTTTCAATTTCACTTCAGCAGAACTGAGTTCTTCTTTAGCTCTCTTTAGCCCAAGCCACTCTTCATAACTCACTCTTAGCTTGTTTAGCTCATTTTCAAGCTCTTCTATGCTCAAAAAATTTTTATTCTTTAATCGCTCAAACAGCTCTTCTCTACTTCTTTGAATTTTTGAGAGCTCCGATTCAATTTCCTTCAATTTCTCGATTAAAAATTCCAGCCTTTGCAACTTCTCCATCGACTTCTTCTCTAAACTTCTAAGGAGCTCTATTTTATTTTTCAATTTCTCAAATTTCTCACTTTCTTGCTTCATTTTTTCCAGATCAAGACCTTTCAAGTCTTCAGTGACTTTTTTAATCTCATCAACGATTTGTTTGTATTTCAAAACCAGATCTTGTTTTTCGAGCGCTATTTCGACTTTTTTCCTCTCCTCCCTTAAATTTCTCTCCTTCTCCTCAATTTTTGAAAGTTCACCTTTTATTCTTGCGATCTCAGAAGAGCATTTATCTAATATTTTTCTTCTGTGCTCTTCAGTAAGCTCTCTACCGCAGATTGGGCAAAAACCTGTAGCTGAATCTATTTTCGAAATGATTTCTAAAAATCTCTTCTCTTCTGAAATTAGAGAACCTTTCTGAACGCTGAGCTTTTCAAACTCTTCTTTCAAAGCTTTATCGACTTCTCTGGCTTTCTGTATGCTTGAAAACATTTTTTCAACTTTTTCCACTGTCAATTCTTTTTCTTTCAAAATTCTCTCGATCTGAGCTTTTCGATCAATTTTTGGCTTAATTTTCTGCCATTCATTGTAGTTTAACGTCAAAATTTCTTTTTCTTTCTCGCTTTTTTCAATCTCTTCTCTTATCTTTTCAAGATTTTCTTTTTCTTCTTCACACTTTTTTAATTCACCCAAAAATCTTTCCTTTTCGATCTCCAGATCTTTCAAGTTTGCATCGATCTCTTGCAAAGATTTTAAGAAACTCCTATGAAATTCAAGTAGCTCAGAATATCTTTTAGCCTCTTTTTCTACATTTTCAAGCCTCTTCAAGCTTTCCTGTAGAGATTCGATCTTCTGCTCAATTTCGGCTTTTTGATCACTCAAAACATCCAATTTTTCTTTTAGACTTTTTAATTCTCCCTCAAGTTTCAATATTTCGAGCTTGTTTGATTCAATCTGCTTTTTAAGTTCTTCAAAAGTATTTTTCTCAATGGATATTTTTTCTATGAGTTCTCTGAGCTCTCTTAGCCTTTTCTCAGCTTTTTGAATTTCTTTATCCATTTCAAGCATTTTCGAACTTTTTTCAGCAAGTCTTTTTTCGCAATCTTCTTTTTGCTTTATAATTTCAAGATGGTGGTTCCTTTCATTCTCAAGTTCTTTTATTACAGCTCCAAGATTTTTCCAAGCATTTTCATAGTCTTCAATTCTTGTAATCTTCCTTATGATCTTCTCTCTACCACTCTCATCAGAAATTATCGTCTCGATCTCACCTTGCCGCACATAAACTGCTCCCGTGAATACGTGAAATGAAGAAATGTTTTTTTCTACCCATTCGTTTATTTTCTGGTCTCCTTCTATCCTAATCTCTCCAAAAAGCACAGAATTTCCATTACTTTCCCTTAAGATCCGATATTCCTTTCCTCCAAATTCGAATAGGAGTTCGATCATGTATTCATTCGCACCAACTTGAACAAGATCCGACTTCCTCACAGAGCCTGGACGGACACCATAAAGGGCTACTAAGATCGCTTCAAGCACAGAACTCTTTCCAGCGCCATTTCTACCAGCAATTAGATTTATTCCCTTTTCAAATACTATTTTTGAGTTTCTGTGCGATTTGAAATTCTTAAGTGTGATCTCCTTCAGGATCATATGAAATCGAGCAAAGTTTTAAACTTCTTTTCCTTTCTTTCTTTTTCTTCAACATTTTGTGCCTTGGAGAACTTAATCTCCTCTTTTGGAGCTGTTAAAGTTCCTTCAACATCTTTAAAAGCCTTTTTTTGATCTTTTATCCCATAGTATTCTCTTACAAGTTCAACTGCGGATTTTAGGCTTGACTCGTCATCTTCTTTCAAAATTTCGAGTAATTTAAGCTCAAGATCTGTGAAAAACTCTTTCTCGGGCTTTGCTTCTGGAATTTCTCCAAAATCTTTCCTTCTAAAGCTAATTTCCGCATATTTGATCCTCTTTGTGGCTAAATCACTTAACCTCTTTTGATCTACGTTCTCATTACACGAAAGCTTTATGATCCCTATTCCCTCCCCCTTAACGTGTGCAAGAGCTTCAAGGAGCTTTTTTTCCAATCTTTCTCTTCCATCATCTTCGACAAAAATGTTGTATAGATCTCTCGTTTCCACAGCGATAAATCTTGGCTTAAAGTCTTCTACCAGATAAAATCCCTTCTTTTCTCCCTCTCTGATCTCGAGCTTATCTCTGTAGATTATGAAATGCGAAGCTTCTCTTGCATCATATCTCTCTATGGAGCCAGGATAAGCTAAGAATGCATCGCGAATCTTTAAGTCTCTGCGAAGGTGAATATGCCCCATTGCGTAATATTTGGCAGGTGGCAGTTGATCGATCGTGAGATCCCAGGCTATTTGCATATCAAAGTCTATCGCCTCTTTCACCGTCTGGTGTAAAACGAGGATCGAATTTTCGCCACCTTTCAGATAGGGTAAAATCTTTTCAACCTGCCACTTCGTTCTATGTCTATCCCCGATGATTTCAAGATCCTTGAACACACCTTTCACCATGTAAAGATTTTCTACACGTTCACTTGTGACTAAATCACCTTCAACTCTCTCCTTTCTTAATCCAAGAACATTAAGAAGTTCAAGACTCTCCAGCAGATGATATGCGGACATCTCTCGGATACTCTTATCGTGATTGCCTTCAACTGCAAAAACTGGAATATCATGAGATTTGAAGATCTTGAGAACTTCAATCGCATCGTTAAGTGTTTTTGGACTTGGAACACTTCTATGAAACAGATCTCCAGCTATTACAACGAAATCAATTCCTTCCATTACTGCAAGCTCCGCAGATCTCCTGAATGCTGAAGCAAAATCTTCCGCTCTCCAATTCTGGTTATATTGTTCGTATCCCAAATGTAGATCCGCAAAGTGGGCAAATCTCATAGAAGATCCTCAAGTCTTTCAGAGCCTTTTAAAGCGGATCTCCACTCAGAGACTATATCCACATCTCTACCTCCATATTGTCCTTGGAATTTTCTGATCTTCACAGCTGCAGGTATTTTGATCGCAGGTCCCACGATTACAGCTTCGCCAACTCCAAGCGAGGCAATGTCAGAGAGAAGATCTTCGCTGATCTGCTCGCTTGCCTGCTGGATATATCTCTGGTCGTTCGGTTCCACTATTCTCAGCACGATCTTCGTGTTGCATTGGCTAAGAATATCCTCGCTGATCTTCTTAGGTCTTTGCGAAACAATTCCAATTCCAATTCCAAATTTTCTCCCCTCTCTTGCTATTCTACTCATCCAAAGCGACACGTCTCCCTTTCCAGCAAATATATGAGCTTCTTCGAAGATCGTGAGAAGTGGCTTTTTAACAATTGGGCATGCATTTTCCCAATATTCACGATTTTTGTTCCGAAGATAATTTATTCTCCCAATGAGGATGTTTCTGAGCAGATAAGCAACTACAACCCTCATCTGCTCCTCGTCAAAACCACTTAGATTAACTATGTTCATATACCCTGGCTTTAGATTTGCAAGCATGTCTCTCTGAGTTAGAAGATCTTCATATCTTCGCATGAATGTTGCAACGTATTCCTTAACTCTATAAAGGGGATTAAGATCTTCTCGCGAGATCCTTGCGGTTCTAACAACCCCTGTAGAGTCGACGTATTCAATTTCTCCCTGCATACCAATCCATTCTTCAGCGATCTCTAAAACTCTCCGCATAAACTCCGCTCCACTTAGTCTCTCTTTTTTTACAGTTGTGAAAATTCTTTCTAAGTGCATTCTTTGAACCGAAGCATCCCTTTCGATGCCAACGAGAGAGCAAAACTCCCATGGCTCAAGTCTCTCAGGACGAATACCAGCAGGAATTACATTCTTTCCAGATTCTTTTCCATCTTCAAAAACGAAGTTAACGTATTCCCCATGTGGATCTACAAGGATCAAACTCCCACCAAACTTTCTAACGATCTCATTTGCGATCAAGCAAACAGCATTAGATTTACCACCACCTGTGACGGAAAGGATTGCAAAGTGCCTTAGAATTAATTGGTTCAAATCTAAAGAGACTTTGATATTTTCTCTTGCAACTAAATTTCCCAGTTCGATTCCGGCAGAATTTTTGAAGATTTTATGCAAAATTTCTTCGTTAGCAAGCTTAACAGCGGAATTCGATTTTATTGGAATTCTGTTTGGTATGATCTCTCTATCCTCGATCACTCCCAAGGTTTTTGCATTGGCTATTATAACTTCATTCCTTTCGAGCAATTTTTTTGACATATTTATGTTTTTTATTGCATAATCAAATCCAATTGCCTCTTCAAGTAATCTGTTGAAGTTTGTGACATTTCTAACTATTCCGAGAACTTCTTTTCCATCTCTATTCTCCGCTACAACATATTCTCCAAACTTCGGAACTTTTACGGGATTAACGGCAAATCTAAATTCGGTAATTGAACTTTCTCCAAGCACAAAGCCAATAGGATCCACAGAGATAGTTATCTTCAAGAAATAAATCTTTCGTTGTCAAATTTTTTCGCCAAAAGGAAAATACTTTTTCCACTTTGAAGTGTAGACGATACGAAGCTCTCCTCAATTCCAGTTTCTTCCGAGATCCTCTTCGGATCTGTGATCTTGCTCAATGCAGAGTAATTCAGCACAAATTCTCGCAAACCCTCTTCATCGAGCCATGAGCCTGAGTAAAGTGGATTAAAGTCAAGCATAAAATCAAGCAGTTCTTCTTGGCTTAGTTCCTCTAATTTAACTTCAAATAGGGAAGAATCTTTTAAAAATAAGAACATTGCATTTCTCAGGCTTTTTGCATTGTATTTTTTATCTCTTGGCGAATACTTTGACACGATCTCATCGATCTCCTGCTCACTTAACTGAAAAGGTTTCTCACCTTCAACAGAGTTGATCAGCTCATGCGTCTCTTTATCTAAAGGCGAGATCCTCTTTTTTTCACCATGAAATTGAATTAGTAAAGAATTTCCTTTTCTTTTCATGTCTTTTTTCTTAAAGTTCATGATCTCCATAGAAGTTGCTAAGGTGGAAAGAATAAGCCTGATAAGAGCATGTTCAAATGGATTTTTTCTTGATAAAACTAAGTGATGCTGGAGATCAAATTCGAGCCTGAGCATTTTCATGCAAAATTATCCGCATTTAGGAATTTAACAATTGCTCAATACATGATGATTAGCCAAAATGCTTATATCCAAGCATTGACATAATAAAAATGATGGAAAGAAAGATGAAAAAAATGGAGGGGGGAAAACTTGCTCTGGATCTGCTCATAGGTTTGTCGATCTTCCTATTCACCTTTATCTTCGTAGCAAACTTCCTTCCAGGAGTTTTTGCAGATGTTAGAAATGAAATAAATCTCGCTCATCAGGCTTATAGAGTTTCCGCTTTACTCGTCGAGGATCCAGGATTTAACAGCTCTTGGGCGGATGATGTAAACTTGATGAACTGTAACAGCGTTGAATTTCGTCCTGGGTTGATGTTAATGCCCATGGATCCAGCTTCTGGGAAGTATAGGAAAGAATACAACCATTTAAATCTGAACAAAATTCGAAAATTCGCAGAATTACTTAGCAATGAAAATTGTAGAAACAGTATTAGAAAAACCCTTGGGCTCGATCTAACAGATCTTGGGAGTCCTGTTTCTTACAAATTCAACGTCTCTCTAAGGAATTTGGAGGGGGTTCCAATAACTTTTGGCGGGCTTACACTTTTAAACCACGGAGATCGAGGAATGGGAATGCAAGTTCTAAAATTCGAAAGAATAGTTTATCTTGACACAATTGTTGACAACTGCAATTTAATCGCAAATCGATGTATTGCAAAGCTGGAGGTGGCGGTATGGATCTGAGAGGGCAGACATTTACACTTGAAGGCGTTGCAGCGTCGCTCTTGCTTTTGATCGCAACATACACAATATTTCAGAGCACAGTAGTTATGTCTCCTTCATGGAGTGAGTTCGAGAATGTTCAATTGAAACAGCTTGGCTACGATACTTTAAGAATTCTTGACAATCCTAAAGGTGGAAATACGTCCTTAAGAGGAATGGTTGAGAACTCTACGTTCATAGGTTATAATATTCTTATCCCGCCACAAGAATTTTCAAGCAACTTGAGCATGATCTTAGAGAAAATAAGGACAATGGGTAAATTAGAAGTTTTGTGCGTTAACACAAGCGGTAATACTATTGAGGTCTTAAACATCGAAGGTTTCAACAAAACACCGACACCAAATGCGGTCAGAAACAGCAGATTTGTTGTTATTGAGAGAGTTGGCACAGATCCAAATAGCCCATGTCCGAATGCTAAGGTAGTGGAGGTGAGGTTAACTTTATGGCGATGAATGAAAAAGGGCAGATGATCTTGCTCTTCTCAGCGGGAGTGGTTGTGATTATCTTGTCGCTTTCATATCTCTACGCCCAGAACATAATTGCCGGAATAGAAAGTTCGAGGACTATGCTCGCTTTCCCAAAGGAGGAGATAAGAAATTTGGTTGAGATCCAGACTGATGACCAGTTAGTTATAGACCAAATCGAAATTTTGTGTGCAAAGAATGGTTGGGTTTGTCGTGTGAGTATCGATAAGGTTGAATTTAAGAATGTGGAGGTGGATTACTGTGAAGGAAATTGTTAATGAAAAGGGAGCTTCTCTACTCGTTGAATATTTGATACTAATGGGAATTCTGAGCGTTTTTGTAGTATTGATGAGTTTGCAAATT
>JANXDV010000016.1:0-3721 GCA_025058955.1 Archaeoglobaceae archaeon
GCCCCAGCGGTTGCAATTTGCGAAATGCTCGACAGTGAAACGGGAAAAGCTTTAACAAAAGAGAAGGCCATGAAATACGCTGAAGAGAAAGGTATTCCTTTTGTTGAAGGTAAAGAAATTGTGAAGCATTACAGAGAGTTTAGAGAGATTAAAGCAAAGCTATTCCTTTAATCTATCATTTTTAGCTTCTCTCTTACAGATTTGTTCAACGCTATTTCACCAATAGACTTCATATGTCTGCAAGCACTTAGAAGCGACTCCAGACCAAGTCGATACTGTGCGGTGCCCTCAATATTTCTGATCATCTCATCCTCGATCTCCTCAAGAAATTCAATTGAGTCTTCAGAAAGTTCAAGATCTGAGTTAAAATAGGCTTTAGAAGTCTTTTCAAACGCATCAGAAAGTCTTTGAAGGAACTTATTTAATGAATCTCTTTCTTTGATGTCTCTAAGTTCCAAAATATAGCCTGAAAAGTTTTCAAGATTGTCAAGGATCTCCTCAATCAGCTTTGCAACAGTTCTTATTCCGAGGATTAGTCTTAGCTCATTCCATCTTGCAGGGCTTGAAAATTCTCTTACGAGTCTATGTTCCTGTCTAACTGCTAAGAGATAAAGCCTGTCCGAGTCAACCTCGAGATTTTTGATCTCGTTGATCGCTGAGCGATCATTTTTTGCTATAGCCTCTAAAAGAGTGTGGATCATAGTCAAAACGATCTGAGTCATCCTTCGGACAACTCCGTAGACGTCAAAGTCTGTGACAGTTAAGCATCTAATCACAACTTTATCGCTTGCATCTATGATCTCTATTCCTATGAGAGACTTCACGATCTCGCTTATCTTGGCAATTAGTCTTGGGTTAAGATTTTTGTCGGTTATGAAGATCTCATCTATGCCTTGTATGTAAAGAGCATAGATAAACCTTCGAAGGAACTTTTCATCGTATCTCTTGAGGTTCTCGATCTCAACCCTCGAAACCTTCAAACCGTCTTTGAAACCTTTTGGATAAAGCGTTATGACTTTATCCTCAACTTCCAATATGATTTCATCTCCCTGACTCAATTCATTTGCTTTAACCCAATCTTTTGGCAAACTGACCATGTAACTTGAGCCACCAATCAACTGAAGTTTTCTCGTCTCCATCATACATAGGCATATTAAGATGTTAAAATAACTTTCGATTTTCGTTGATGATCCTACGATCAATACGAATAAATTCGGAAAAAATTTTTAAAATTAAGCTTAATTACAAACGTGATCGTCACGTATTCAAGAAACGTTTTCCTTCCTTTAACAAGAAATTGTCGAAATAACTGCTGGTATTGTGGTTTTCGGAGCGATCTAATAAACTTGATGAGTAAAGAAGAAGTTGAAAAATTTTTAAAACAAGCAAATGGTGCAAAAGAAGCACTTTTTACCTTTGGAGAAAAACCAGATCAAGTTTATCCAGAAATAAGGAAAATTCTACGGAATTGGGGTTATTCAAACTTCTTAGACTATGTCGTGGACATGAATAAGCTCGCAATAAAGCATGGATTTCTTCCACACACCAATGCTGGCATTTTAAAAAGAGAAGAGCTTTTGAAGCTTAAACCATTCAACGCGAGTCTTGGATTGATGCTTGAGCAAGCGGTAGAGCTTGAATGTCACTCTGAAAGTGTAGGAAAGAAGCCTGAGCTGAGAATAAAAACAATCAGAGAAGCTGGAAGGCTTCAAATACCATTCACAACGGGAATTCTTGTTGGCATAGGAGAAAAGAGATACGATCGAGCTTACTCTTTAGAAGTCATTGCGGATCTTCATAGAGAATTCGGACACATTCAAGAAGTAATAGTTCAAAATTTCAAGCCCAAAAAGGGAACAAAGATGGAGAAATTCCCAGAACCTTCAGTTGAAGAAATGCTCGAAACTGTAAAGTTGGCAAGACAAATTTTACCAAGAGAAGTTGCAATTCAAATCCCTCCAAACCTTGTTAGCGATGTATATCCATTTCTAAAGGCGGGAGCAAATGATCTTGGAGGGATCTCAGAGGTTACACCAGATTACATAAATCCGGAGACTAATTGGCCTTCCATTAATGAGCTCATAGCAAGTTTAAGAGGAGAGTTTATTCTAAAAGAGAGACTACCAATTTACCCAAAATTCGTAAAGCTTAAATTGTTTGGAAATGCGGTGAGTGAGCTAATAGAGGTGTATGCTGATGATAATGGATACTCCCGCTCTTGAGCTCTTACGAGATCCTTATGAAACTTTTAGAATTGCAAACGAATTGCGAAAGAAAGCTGTTGGTGAGATCGTAACTTTTGTTGTGAACAGAAACATAAACTTCACCGATCTCTGCGTAAATGACTGCAAGTTTTGTTCTTTTAAAAATAGAAAGAAATTCATTCTCTCGTTTGAAGAGCTAAAAAGAAAAGTTGAAGAAGCGGTAGATTTCGGTTGCACAGAAGTTTGCATCCAAGGCGGTTTATTGGAGAATGCAAAAATAGACTTCTACGTCTCAATTCTCGAAGCGGTAAGAGAAGTCTCGAAAAAAATACACATTCATGCCTTTTCTCCCATGGAAATCATGCATATGGCAAAAAACAGTAATCTCACTACTTTTGAGGTCTTAAAAATACTCAAGAAAGAGGGTCTTGGCTCAATGCCCGGCACCGCTGCAGAAATTCTTGACGACAACATCAGACAGCAGATCTGTCCGAAGAAGATCAAAACTCATGAATGGGTGAAAATAATAAAGGAAGCCCACTCTCTTGGCATACCCACGACTGCTACGATGATGTATGGACACTTAGAGAGCTGGGAGGAGAGAATTAAACATATTCTACTCATAAAGAGAATTCAACAGGAAACTCATGGCTTCACTGAGTTCATTCCACTCTCTTTTATGTGGAAAAACAATGAGCTTGGAGCTAAAGCAAAAGGTGTTTCGGGTTTTGAGGATCTTCTTGTAATCGCAATAGCAAGAATATTGCTTTATCCTGAGATAAAGAACATCCAAGCTTCTTGGGTGAAACTAGGCATTAAACTTGCTCAGGCTTCGTTAAATTTTGGTGCAAATGATCTTGGAGGAACTTTGATAGAGGAAAACATTTCAAAATCTGCGGGAGCAACAAGTGGAGAATTAATCAGCCCAGAAGAGTTAAGAGAGCTCATAATTAGAGCTGGAAGAATTCCAAAGCAAAGGGATACGCTTTATAACCTAATAGATTAGGAAAAGTTTATCTTTCTCTCTGTGTTCTGGCTTGCATGAGAATCCTCCTAATCCACGCTGACTACATCGAATACGAGGTGAAAGAAAAAACGAAGCTTGCAGAAGACTTTGAAGGAAAAGGAGACAGAGTTGAAGAAGTTCTCGTTGTTTTTACCTCTGTTGAAAAGGGGGACAATGAAGAAACTGTCAATAGAGCGGTTGAAGAAATAGCAGATGTTGCAAATAAAGTTGGGGCTAAGAGGATTTTGATCTATCCCTATGCTCATCTCTCTTCGAATCTTGCAGATTCTGAGAGTGCTATAAAAATCTTAAAAATGCTTGAGTCCAAGCTTGTGGATTTTGAAGTTAAAAGAGCCCCGTTTGGTTGGTATAAGGCATTCAGACTTTCTTGTAAGGGGCATCCGTTGAGTGAGCTATCAAGAGAAATTGGTGGTGAAGAAGCGGAAGAGACAACCGCTTTGAGAGATGAAAAGAAAGTCATAAGCTATTGGTTCATTCTAAAACCAAACGG
>JANXDV010000016.1:3820-16959 GCA_025058955.1 Archaeoglobaceae archaeon
AGAGCTTGTAAAGATTGAAGATTTCGACTTCAAAGGGTTTGAGAAGCTGAAAAAGTTTGCAAGTTATGAAATGGAGAAAAGAAGAGCGGTTGATGCAATTCCAGCTCATGTAGAGTTCATGCAAAAGCTCGAAATTGCTGATTATGAGAATGCAAGCGATTCTGGGCATATTAGATTTTATCCTAAAGGTAGGCTTATAAAGAGCTTAATAGAGCGTTTTGTCACACAGAAATGCGTTGAATATGGAGCAATGGAAGTTGAAACTCCGCTCATCTACGATAGAAATCACCCTACTCTGCGGAAATACCTTGAAAGATTTCCCGCAAGGCAATACATCTTGCAAGGAGATAAAAGAGAATTTTTCATGCGATTTGCTGCATGTTTTGGGCAATTTCTAATGCTTTCGAATGCAACAATAACCTATAGGAATCTACCTCTTAGAATTTATGAGCTCACAAGGTATTCCTTCAGAAAGGAGCAGAGAGGAGAGCTTGTTGGGCTTAGAAGATTAAGAGCATTTACAATGCCAGACATGCACACAATCGTGAAAGATATGGCTCAGGCAATGGAGGAATTCCTTAAGCAGTATAAGCTTTCAGTTGAAGTCCTTAAAGAGCTGGGAATTGAACCGGAAGACTACGAGGTTGCAATAAGGATTACAAGAGATTTCTACGAAGAGAACAAAGAATTCGTTAGAAAAATCGCTGAAGTTCTTCAAAAGCCAATACTGCTTGAGATGTGGGATCGTCGCTTCTTCTACTTCGTTCTAAAATTTGAATTCAACTTCGTCGACAGCCTTGACAAAGCTTCAGCTCTCTCAACTGTGCAGATCGATGTTGAAAATGCTGAAAGGTATGGAATAACCTTTGTAGACTCAGATGGGAGCAGAAAGACCCCTCTCATTTTGCACTGCTCAGCGAGTGGTGCGATAGAGAGAGTAGTCTATGCATTGCTTGAGAAAGCCAAGTTCATGCTCGATGAAGAGAAGTTGCCAGTGCTTCCAGTTTGGCTCTCGCCTACGCAAGTTCGAGTAATTCCAGTGAGCGAGAAGTTCCTTGAAAAGGCTATCGAGGTTGCAAATTCCTTAAATGCAAGAGTTGACGTCGACGATCGCAATGAGACTCTGAACAAGAAGATCAGAGATGCAAATACAGAATGGGTGCCTTACATTGTCGTTGTGGGAGAGAAGGAAGTTAAAGAAGGAAAGTTGAGTGTTACAGTGAGAAAGGAATCTACTTTAGAGAAACAAAAAAAGGTTCAGATGACATTGGAGGGGCTGAATGAAATGCTTAAAAAAGAGCTTAAAGATAAGCCATTCTTGCCCCTTCCAATTCCAAAGTTCCTTTCAATGAGACCCTCTTTTAGGTGAGAATATGGATGTAGAACTAAAAAAAGCCATAGTTCCAGTGCTCTTTGGAATCCTCGCAGGCTTCTTTTCTTTCTTGGTCACTCAAGATCTCAGACAGAGAGATGCATTTGGAATCATAATCCTTGTTTTGTTCATATATATACAGAAATTCGTTTTTCCTAAGCTTAACGTCAAACTACAGCCAAAAGACTGGTTTGGACTTTCATTCATAACTCTCGCTTCATGGTATATTGCATGGACATTCTTACTAAATCTCTAAAGCCTCAATTGCAACTTTCCTCATTATGCTGACCGGTGGCTTTATTCCCGTCCAGATCTCGAAGGCTTTTTCCGCTTGATGAATAAGCATATCAAGCCCATTTATTACCTTGCAACCCTTTTCTTTTGCTCTCTTTATCAACTGCGTTTCGAGGGGATTGTATACTGCGTCAAAGACGATCATTTCCGGCTTCAGCATTTCTTCAGGAACTGGAATGCCAGAAGAGAAACCTTTCATCCCTATTGGAGTTGCATTTGCAATCACATCTACCTTAAGCTCTTTAATTTTTTCCCATGGACAAAAGATACAATGTCCAAACTCACGAAGTGCTTTAACCGCTTCAATTCCTCTCGTTTCTGTTCTGTTTGTTAAAATGACTCTTGCACCCATCTTCATCAAAGCCAAAGCTATGGCTTTCCCAGCCCCACCAGCTCCGACTACGAGAGCGATCTTATCGTTTACATCAACCTTAGCACTTTTAAAAGCCATCTCGACTCCGTAAATGTCGGTGTTGTAACCTTCCATCTTTCTAAGATCGATTGTATTGACTGCAAGCTTGGCTTCGCCAATTGGCTTTAAGAATTTTAGAACTTCTTCTTTATAAGGAATCGTTACATTCAAACCAATGAATCCAAGAGCTTTTGCTCCGAAGATTGCGTCCTTCAACTCAGATGGTTTTACTTCGAATGCCAAGTAGCTCCCGCCAATTCTCAAATGCTCCATCACTGCATTGTGGATCTTTGGAGAGATCGAGTGTGAGAGCGGGTATCCTATTATGCCCAGATATAGCATAGAAGAAGTTTTCGAGAAGCTAATAATCTTTCGCTCATTATTTTTAAAATAAAAAGCTTAAGAGCTCGACTTTCTGAGCGAGCTTGTGGAGAGTATGCTCACGGGATTTTATGTTACTGATGATGAGTTGAGATGCATAATGCTAAATAAAATATTTACGAAAACAGTCGGATATTCTCTAAAAGAGCTTAGAAAAATGAGAGTAACTGATCTTGTCTATAAAGAAGACCTTGAAAAGGCGGAAAAGATCGTAAATAGAATCTTAAGAGGAGGAGCAGTTATCGACGAGATCAGATATGTTGGGGGGAGATTAGATGGGTATTTGTTTTATACAAGCCTTTGATCCACAAAGGAAAGATGTTCGCAATAGGGAACTACATAGACATCACAAAGGCTAAGGAAAGTTTTTCTTTGCAAATGGAGCTTTACAAGAAATAACGGGAGATCTAATGGAAGAACTGCTGAGCATGGATCCTTTCTCCCTTGTCCATCCTGATGATCGAGAGGAAGTTTACAGACGCTATATTGAAAGAGAGGCAGGAATAAGGGGGCAGGAGGCATATAGCTTCAGGATCGTGAGGAAAGATGGTATTGTTAGATGACTCTCGATGAGAGCAACGAGGATCATGTTCAAAGGAGAGCCAGCCGTGTATGCAACCGCAATCGACACTACAAAGATCAACGAGCTAAATGAGAATCTCGCGAGAATGAACGAATACTTCTCTCTCCTCTCAAAGATGCTAAGGCATGATATAATGAACGATCTCACAGTCGTGAAGTCCGCTTTAGAGCTTAGAGATGAGAAATTGCTTGACAAAGCTATGCAGAGGCTTGAAAAGGTTGTTGAGAAGATCAAGGACACGAAGGCTCTTGAAGAAGCCTTAGGGGCTTTGAAGCTTGTGAATGTTGCTGAATTTGTAAATAGCGTTGTTGAGAAATACAAAGGCGAAGCAAGCTTTAAGGTTGAGCTTGAAGAATTATACGTTGAAGCTAATGAAGCTCTGAAATCTGCTATTGAGAATGTTGTTAGTTGTAAGAATTGCGGACAACGGCGTGGGAATCCCAGGTGAGATAAAGTCTAAAATTTTCGAATCGGGCTATTCACGAAGAGGTGGGGGCTTAGGATTGTTCTTGGTGAAGAAGATCGTTGAAATGTTTAAAGGAAGGGTTATTGTTAAGGATAATGTTCCAAGAGGAGCTATTTTCGAGATCAGACTTCCTCTAAAGTCAGAGATCCAAGCTAAAGAATGATCCTCCTCAGATTCTCTGGAATCTCCTCATCGCCTTTGTAGCCCAAAGCTTCATCTACTGCATGCCTTGCGATATAGCCAGCGACATGCAAAAGTGTTTCATTGAACTCTAAATCCTTTTCCATGCTTGCTGTGCACGGATAGCTATGATGAGCTTCGCTTACAACATTCCAAAGATCTCTAATGCTGTAATCTGAGAAATCGAAGCCTCGAAGCTTTACACCAATGAACCAAGCACAGCCACAAGGCTGAGTGCTCAGAATTCTAACTTTCCCCTTTCCATTTTCAACTTCGATCTCAAATTTAGGATACCCTATTCGAAATTCTTCGATGAACTTGTCCAAAATTTTCTGCCCGCTTTTTCTCATAGCGCAAAATGGTTTTGGAGCAAGGAATTCTAAGCCAAGAGCTTCGCATTTCTCATTCAACTGCTTAGCCAATCCAGAAGTGCACCATCTTGGCTCTTCTACAGGCACAATTAGAGCTGAAACTTTTCCTTCAAGCTTATTTGGCAAAGCTAAGAGAACATCTGGATGCAAATTAATCGCTATTGCAATTTCAGCTTCTGGAATGAATTTAGGCAAAAAGTCTTCAGCGTTCTCAACAAAGCTCTGCATAGTCTTTGGATCAACCATCGAAAAGCTCGCAACTATGTTCTTGGAAAAGCTGTAAAGTTTTTCCTTGCAAAGTGTGCAGAAATTTATTCCACAAGCTCCAAAAGAGGGGCAAGAATTGGAGTAGTTCATCAGATTCGCTATGAATCTCTCACCAAAGAATCCGTAGTGAAAAACGATCAGCCTTAGCTCGGATTGGAACATGTATTTTTATGAATGGAAAGTAATTTAAAAATTCTCTAAGCGCTTGAATTAGAACCTTCTGATGTTCACAAAATTCTGAAGGGTGTTCTTCACTTGTGCATCGCAGAAGTAGAATTCAAAAGGGAAAACTATGGAAATGCGATGAGAAATCTTCATGAAGCCGTGGAGTTGTTTAACAGTTTATTGGAAAAAGAGAACCAAAAATATGCGAAAAAGTTAATTGGAGGCTTTCTAATAAGATTAATTGAGAATGGAAACGTTGAAGCATTAGAAAAGTCCTTGGAAGTTGTGCTAAAAATTGGAGGGGAATTGAAAGAATTAATTGAACCAATTTTTATCGCTATTGAGATCGTAAAAAGCAAAGATTTGAGCAAATACTACGATTTACAGATAGAGAAGAGAGAAGTAGTCGTAGAAATCGTTAGAAAGCTTACAGGCTCAGATGAACTGATACCTGAAGAGTTTAGAAGTCACATGGCAAAATTAAACCAAAGGGATTAAAGATTTTAAAGTAAATTCAGCAAAGACATCACGATGTTCTCTCTTGCCCATTCCTTTTCGCTCACCGCTTCCATCATAAATGCCATTTGAGGAGGATTCGGGAATAAGGCATTCACGATCTCATCTATGCTCTTTCCCTCTTTATAAAGCCTTTCAGCCTTTTCCCTAAGCTCTTCAAGATAAGCCAAGTAATCTTCAACCTCTTCCCTGCTCAAAACACCATTTGCAGTATATGCAAAATCGAAATAATATTTTAAAATTCTCCTTAGAGATTCGATCGTCTTTAAAAGCCTTTTCTCTCGAAGGCAAACCGTTTGTCCTCTCGAGATGACAAGATCACCGCAGAAAAGCTTTTTATCGATCAAAAAGCTTACATGATCAAAGCTATGTTTGGGGTTTTCAATTGTCTCAACACCGAATTCTGCTGGTAGCTCATCCAAGGGTTTAGCATAAACAGGCAGAGGTTGTCCCCAAACCATCTTTCTATATTCCATCACTTCTGGCGGATTTTTCAAGATCTCAAGGGACTTTTTTGGAGCATAAGCCTTCATGACCTTCTGAAGCTCTATCGCTCCACCGCTATGATCCTCGTGGTAATGCGTTATCAGCACCGCTTTTTTGTCCTTAAACGCTTCAAAAACCTCTTTTGCTGTATGCGGACATCCAGAGTCGAAGAGTATGTCGCTGTAGATGAAGAAGTGCACCCAGTAGTAAACTTTTCCACCAATTTCGTGACCGCATTTGACAACTTTAACGCCTTCATGCTCTGAAGGAATTAGCATAAGCTCTAATTGCATTCTCAGTAAAAAAACTTTCGAAAGACTTATATTTATATATATTTAAGAAATTTAAAGCACAAATTTTTAAATTTATGAGGCAATTAAATGCATGATTCTGATCGAAAATGCAAAGGTTTTAAGCGATGGAAAGCTGAAGTCTGCGAACATCTTGATCGAGGAAAATAAGATAAAAGCCATAGGTGATGTGAAGGATAAAAGCGATTACGTGATCAATGCAAAAGAGCTCGCAGTTATCCCGGGGCTGTTCAACTCGCACACACATTGCGCAATGACCCTATTTAGAGGCTATGCTGAAGACATGCCATTGCAGGAATGGCTTGAGAAGAAAATTTGGCCTGCTGAAGCGAGGCTTAATGAAGAGATCGTTTACTGGGCTTCAAAGCTTGCTTGTGTTGAAATGCTGAAAAGCGGAACTACATTCTTCTTCGACATGTATTTCTTTCCTTCAGCAACCGCAAGAGCTGTGGAAGAGACTGGAATCAGGGCTTGTCTCTCTTCAGCTTTCTTCGACTTCTTCAGCAAAGATCTACTTGAGGCAAATTTGAAGAGGGTTGAAAAAGAATTGAATGAGCTGAAGAATTTCAAGGTGCTAAGAGCTATAGCTCCACACGCTGTTTACACTGTAAGCCTTGAAGGTTTGAAGAGAGCTATGGAGATTGCGGAAAAAGAGGATATATTCGTTCACTTTCACCTTGCTGAGACTGAAAAAGAGGTGATTGATTTTAGAAAGAAGAATGGAAATGGGATTGTTAAAGCTTTAGATGAGATCGGATTCTTAAATCAAAGGCTAATCTCCGCTCATTGCGTTTGGCTTGAAAAAGAGGAGATCGAGCTCATGGCAAAACGTAAAGTGAGCGCGGTTCATTGCCCAACGAGCAACATGAAGTTGAGCGTTGGAAAGGCTTTGAATTATCCTGAAATGAAAAAGGCTGGTTTGAACGTTCTTCTTGGCACAGATGGGACTGCGAGCAACAACTCACTTGACATGCTTAGAGAGATGAAGGTCTCCGCTTTGCTTCAGAAATTCTACTATGGCGCGGACTCTTTTAAAGCGGTGGATGCTTTCAAAATTGCCACAGAGAACGCTTCAAAGGCTTTTGGAATAAAGGCTGGAAAAGTTGAGGTTGGCTGGCTTGCTGATCTCGTGCTCATCGATCTCAGCAAAATTCCCATGAATCCTTGCCACGATCTCATAGCAAACCTTGTTTATTCTTCAGCGAGCGAATGCATAGATACTGTGATCGTGGATGGTAAAATCGTTGTTGAGAATGGCTATTTTGAGGGAGAGGAGAAGATCTTGGAGAAGTTCAATAAGATTGCTGAGAAGTTCTTTGGCTCAGCGTAAAAAATAGCTTCTCCTTTTTTCATCCCATTCAAGCTCGATGAGCTTTTTCATAACCTCTTCGGATACAACGTAAAGCTTCTGCTCTCTGCAAACGTCGTAGAGATCCAACAAGCGGAGATTAAGCCAATCAAATTCTTTAAAAGTCTCTTTTGATACAACTCTGATCGTCTTATTACCAATTCGAACCCTAAGGCTCTTCTTTGGCAACTCCTTTCTCAGTCTCCATTTTGCAACGGTTATTGGCTGAACACTCCTAATTGCTTTCTCCAAATCCTCGCAATCGAGCAAAAATCTGAGAACGATTTCTGCAATGTGATTTATTCGATCTGGAACCCCTATAATGCTTCCCCTTAGCTCGATCCTTCGCCTATCACATCTAATTCCCGCCTTTTCAAGCTCATCTCCGATCAAAGATGTGAGATCTTTTTCCTCCGCCTTGTCTACGATGCCACCAATCACGTAGCATTTAGCCTTTTTTCGATCAAAAAGCTTATCTCCTTTGGGATCGAGCAAGATCACCTCTTCAATTCCATTGCTGAGCAAGAAATCCTCGAGCTTATCGCAGTAAAAGCCAACTCCAAAGTCCTTTCCAGCAACGATTAGCTTCTCATCCCACATGAACTCTCTGATTGTTCCAAGGGTTTTTGTGATCTGCAGTCTGAGCTTCTTCTTCTCCTTCTCTGAATGTAGCTCGTAGAATCTGCAGTCTATCGCAATGAATGGAAGATCTAATCCTTGGATTAACTCCTCTTTTCCAAAAATTGGCTCACCTCTATTGCCAACATAAGCTTCTGGTGATTCTTGCAAGTATTTTCCATCGAAAGTAAAGGAAAAACCAATTCCTCCATCTCCTTTTAAAACCTTGGCATCTCCATTTGCCACCGCAACAGCCATCGCTCTTATCGGATCAGCGGAAGAAAGGATCCATTTCATCCTCGTCCCTATTTTACTAATTCCATTTTCTCTTAGCTTTTCCGTGAAAACATCCTTTAAGCGCACAAAATGCGTTGGATTAGAGTAGAAAATGTTTTAGCTAAAAGAATACAATACAAATTTAAATATAATTTCGATTTCAAAACCAAAAATTTTTATTTTGGTCAGTTGACTTACAAAATGTGAATAATATGGGGGGTTTAAATGAGGTTTGAATCAATAATAAAGTTGGTAGTTTCGTCTTTGCTACTGGCTATTGGCTCCGCTTCTGCACAAACGATTGAAAGTTGCATGGAAATAAACTCCGAAGGAGAATACTCTATCTCGAAAGACTTGAGCGGATTGTATGGAAACAACTACTACTGCATAAAAATTTTGGCTAATAACGTAACGCTTGAAGGCAATGGTAAAAGTATGACAGGAGATCGGGGTTATGGATTATTAATCACGGCTTCCAATGTTACTGTTAAAAACTTAACGATTTCGAAATACGAAAGAGCTATTTATTTAGATAGATCGAATAACAACAATTTTACTAATATCACAATAAATGGAGGTACTCATGCAATTTACCTTGATGGATCGAATAACAACAATTTTTCAAAAGTTACAGTGGTAAACTCTATGGAGTCTGCAGTATACCTATCTAATTCGAACAAAAACAGCTTAACAGAGCTGAACTTTACGAACAGCGGTGTTTTCGTCCACAATTCAATCAACAACACCCTTACGGGCAATGTAAATGGAAAGCCACTCATTTATCTTGAAAACGAAAGGGATAAAGTTTTTGAAAATGCTGGACAAGTTATTTTAGTCAACTGCACGAACATAACTGTGAGAAATTCAGAAATGATCAACGCAACCGTTGGCTTAATGCTATGGAAGACGAACGATAGCATATTTGAAAACATAAAAACAGCTGAAAACTCATATCATGGAATCTATGTTTTTGAATCGAGCAGAAACTACTTCATAGATCTTTTGATCTACAACAACACTAAAAAATGGGACGCAAAGGGGATATACCTCCTTAGATCTGCAAACAACAATTTCAGCAACATCATTGCGATCAATAATAAAAACTCGATCTACCTCGAGAATTCTATGCAAAACCTCTTCGAAAATCTGAGTTTAAAGGATAGTTATTATAGTCTATACTTATATTATTCTCAATTGAACAAGTTCAAAAATTTAACCGCGATTGAAAATGATTATGGCATCAGCTTGAGTAATGCGAACAGCAACGATTTCAGAGATGTAAACGCAAGCTTCAACAACTTGGCATTATACTTAACATATGAGGGCACTGCTAATAATGTTTTCATAAACGTGACTGCGAACAACAACAACGGTGCAATCCAATTTAGTCTGGGGAGAGTAGCTAATGTGAACAACACGTTCATAAACGTTACAGTAAACAACAATACAAACTATGGAATTTACATCTCATTGCTTAGCGGTAACAAGTTCTATGATGTGATTGCAAACAACAACAGCAATGGAGTTTATATGACCTACCATACAAAAGACAACGTATTTGTCAACTTAACCGCAAACGATAACAGAGAGCATGGCATTTACATCAAAAGATACTCTTATTATGCTGAGGCGATGGTCAACAATTCCTTCCAAGAAGTCAACTTGAGGAACAACACTTACGGAGCTTATTTAGATTCTACATATAACACAACATTCATAAATGTAAATGCGAGCAATAAATACTACGACTTCTTCCTCGATGGTGCAAATAAAACAAGGATTGAGAATGCGAATCTGACTAAAGGTTTGATCCTCGAAAATTCGATTGAAAACAGCATCAATGGTGAGGTAAATGGAAAGCCACTCGTTTATCTTGAAAATGCAAGCAATTTAACCATTACAAATGCTGGGCAAGTTATTTTAGTCAATTGCACGAACATAACTGTGAAAAATTCAGATATATCGAATGTGACGACTGCAGTAATGCTTTACAAAACAAAAAACAGCACTTTAGAGAGAATAAATGCGATAGATAATCTTTACTATGCTCTATACGTTCTCGAGTCCAATAACAACAGTTTCAAGGACATCATAGCCAACAACAACTCTAAATCCCACTATAGTAGTCTTGCTGGCAATTCATTTGCTTCAGCAAACATCTACGTTCTGAGATCCGGATCAAACAGCTTCGAAAACTTATCGGCTGACGAGGTAGTATTGTATTCTTACACGAAAGGTATATACATAAAAGATTCCCTCGAAACGAAGCTTAATAACATAAATGTAAAGAAATTTAATTCTGGAATACTCCTCTCGAAATCGCAAAATACAAGTCTTTCAAATGCCCTTGTCACAGACAGTGGTGAGGGAATATACTTGGAATACTCAAATTGGAATCACTTGGAAAACTTTACGGTAAAAAGCGGATATTATGGAATCACAATTCGATCCTCCAACAACAACACGCTTTTGAACGTTACTGCAATAGAAAATTATTACTCCGGGATTTACCTATATAATTCAAAAAACGTCTCACTAATAAATGCAAAAGCGATAGGCTCAGGAACTGGGATATATTTGGATAGCTCATCAAACTGTTATCTCGAAAACATCACTGCCAATGAAAACAAATACGAGGGGGTTTATCTCTCTTATTCAGATAGAAACGAACTCAAAAACTTGAGCGCGATCAACAGCACTCAAGGTATCTACCTCAGCAGTTCTTCGAGAAACATCATTGAAAACGTTTTAGCAAAGGATAACAAATTCAAGGGATATTGGAGTGAGCGAATATGTGGAGTAATGTTTGACCTTGGCTCTTCCGAAAACATCTTGAGGAATTCTACTATAACGGAGAACGATATTGGAATATGTTTTGTGAACAATACCTACTACGTCACCAGGGACAACGTCCTCTACTTCAACAACATCTTTGCAAACAATAATAACGTGAGCATCTCAGGCTCGAGCAAGAATCGCTGGTATTCGCCATACAATATAACATACTACTTCCAAGGAAGAAGTTTTGAAGGTCTTCTTGGAAACTACTGGGGAAGCCTTAATTTGCCAGACAACAACAACGATGGAGTTTACGATCAGTCTTACACGATCTTAGGTAATGAAGTCGATCCTTATCCACTCGTTCGCCCAACCTGGGAGTTCAACTTAACTCCCCCAGAGTCTGAGATAGTTGATCTAACACCCAGATACGGAGGTAACAATGGCAGTGTAACGATTAGGATAGACATCAAAGATCCAAAAACTACGGAGATCGACAAGATCTCAGCTTGGCTGAAGAGAGGTGATCTATGGATCCGTGGAAATGTGATAAGTGGTAATTTTGATAATAGGATCCTGAACTTGAGCGTCACTTTCGATCTGATAAATGCTTCACCTGGAAAATGGGATGTAGTAGTTACTCTGAATGAGACGAACATAACTTATTTGGATGGCTTCGAAGTCTTAGTAGGCGGAGAACCATTGCTGAAAATGGAAATCATTGGCAGAGGAACAATAAGAGTTGGAACAAATGGTACCTACTTCTTGAGAGTTTACAACCATGGTACAGTTGATGCTAAAATGGTTTTCCTAAACCTTTACTTCGATGAGCCCCAGCTTAAAATAATGAGCGTTGAAGCTTTTAACGGCACAGAATGGTATGAGGTTTGGAACAGGAGTAAGATCAAAGAAAACATTGAAAAAGGAATGAGAGATTACGAAACTCTATGGAATGTGAGCTACGATCAAAGTTGTAATGTAACGATGATCGAACACATCCGAGGAACTGTTTGGAGCGTTGCGAACAACTCCTCCGAAGTTAATTGCCTTTCTGAAACGGCTTTGAATCAGCTTTTGGATCAAACACCGCTTGAAAACATATACCTTGCAAGAGAGCTCAATCTCAATAGGAGCGAGCTTAAGAAGCTTGTAAACGATGTTGTGAATGAGATTTGGAATGAAGTTAGAGAAAATCCCGGAGAATGGAGAAGCTTTAGATTCTCAGATTGGATTGAAGAACAGAGAATTAATTTCACGAATAGAGTTTTGAACAATCCCTCAGTTGTAATTGCAAAGATACCAGTTCAGGATTACGTCGATCTAAGAGTTAAAATCTACGCCCCACCAGGTGGAACGGATCCAGCGTTCCTTGCAGCATTGGTTCCAATTGGTGTAGTTGCAGCAAAGGCTTATGGAAGCTATCTCGCAAGTTCTTTCGTTCAGCATTTGGTCGGACAAACTCTTGCGGTTGGCTTCAGAGATTCTGGGGAGATCGCATCGCTTGAAGGTTTATGGAATATTGCCAGCAACGCCGTTATAAAAACTGCAGAAGATGCATTAGCCCCAGTTCAATTTGGGCAAGATGCTGTGCAGAACTTGGTTGAAAATGTTGTCAATAGCCCAGGTAAAGTTGGAGCTTGGCTCGTTACAAACAAATACGCAACTCCAAAGCAATCTCTGAAGACAGTTGCAAAGTTCAAGAGCGGATTGGAGAAGTTTGGGATAACGAAGAACACTCTTCCGTTTGTAAAGTATGCATTCATGGGTGCAGCGATTTCAGATGAGGTGGCAAAGAAAACTGAAAAAGCTGCTGAAGAGACAGACTTCAAGCCTACAAGGTCTTCAATGAAAATAGAGCCAGCTAGACCTATCGATCCAAATGAGATCGTTGGTCCAGTTGGATATGGTGAAAATAGATACATACCTCCAGACATCGAGTTGAGCTATATAATATACTTCGAGAATAAAGAAAATGCCACAGCTTCTGCGCAGACAGTCGTTGTCAAAAATCCGATCAATGCAAGTCTTAACCTGAGCTCTTTGAGCTGGGATGCTTTCTACATAGCTGGCGAAATCTACAAGCCAGGAGATGAGCCAAATTTAGACGAGGTTTATGATCCAGATACAAAAACTTTAGTTCCCTATAGTATAAAGGTCAACGTCACAATGCAGGTATATAATGATAACAGGACTGTTCTTTGGACCTTTAGAACGCTGAATGCAACAACTGGAGCAGAAATAAACTCCTCTCATGAAGATAGCTGGGTAGGATTCCTTCCACCGAACAACGAATCCCTTGGACTTGCAGGAAAGGG
>JANXDV010000016.1:17018-18293 GCA_025058955.1 Archaeoglobaceae archaeon
TAATAATGCAACCATCTACTTCGATGAAGATCCTTTGGATACACCAATTTGGTTCAACATCATAGATGCGAGCAATCCGAGCAGTATTATTAGCGTTCCAGCTGAAACTACTGAGAAGAACTTCACAGTTTCTTGGGATGGCATTGATTATGGTTCCGGGATAAGAGCTTACACGATCTGGTTCAATAAAAACGATGGTCCTTTTGTCATATGGCTTTCACAGGTTGAAAGCAAATCAGCAACATTTGAGGGGGAAGTCGGAAAGTTCTGCTTCTACAGCATCGCTTATGACAACGTAGGCAATTTTGAAATCTTTAGTGAGAACAAAATTAAATGCATCAATGTAAGAGAAGCTCCTCCACCAACTACCTCACCAACCCCAACACCTACTCCAACCCCAACTCCTACACCTACTCCAACCCCAACTACTACACCAACACCAACAGCACCACCTCCACCTCCTCCAATCATCGGCGGTGGCATAGGCGGAGGAGGAGCAATGCCAGGAGTTCCAATTTACATAACCGCTTACGAGACAATTGAAGCAAACGAAGAGAATAGGATTGAGCTGTATCAAGATGCATTCTTCGAAACAAATGTCCTTGCACTGATCATTTTCAGCTCAGAAGACAGCAATGTCAGATTCAGGATTGAAAAGCTCAAAGAACTGCCTCCAAACATTCCAACTCCAACCGGAGTTTTAGTCGCGATTTGGAGCATTGAGCCAAGGTTGAGCAAAGAAGCGAGCATTAGTGGAAAGATCCAGTTCGGAATTCCAATTGACGAGATAAAAGCAAGAGGCTTCGATCCAAATGCAGTTGCTTTGATCTTGCTCAAATGGGATGGAAAGCAATGGATTGAATTGCCAACAAAGTTCCTTAGCAGTGATGGAAGATACAATTACTATGAAGCAACTACAGAGAGCTTTAGCTACTTCGTCGCAATTCTTAAGCCTTTGGAGACTCCAACGCCGACAACTCCATTGGTAACACCAACTCCAACAACACCAAAAACTCCGGAGTTAACGCCTACACCAACGCCAAAGCCTTTCATTCCGGGATTTGAAGCAATAATTGCGATTGCTGGGCTGGTAGCTTTGGCTTATCTGCTCAGAAAGAGTTAAAATTTATTTTTTATAATTTTAACCCTCCTCAGTTCTCATCCCTGAACCCTCTTATCAGCTTTTCAAGTAAGAGCAAGACATCAAAAAGTTTAACTCTTTCTAAACAAAGCTTAACTGTGACCTCAGAGGCGAAGGAGATCTTTGCAAGGATA
>JANXDV010000017.1:0-670 GCA_025058955.1 Archaeoglobaceae archaeon
CTATGGAGACATTTTTTGGAATTTATTTGGGGCTATCAGTGGATAATGGAGAGATCTATCTCTGATCTCCTTTTCAAAGTCAGATTTAAAGCGAAATCAAATTCCTGGTTCTGAAGGCCTCTAAGCTGTTTTGGGGTAACCAATTGGATCGATTGGAGTTGTATTTGAATTTTTGGGAAGATAAATTTTGGTTTTTACACCACTTCGATCTACAAAAATAGAAAATTAGTTAAAGATCTTGGACAACGATTTTTATGAACTTTGAATTCACTCAAGAACAGGAAGATATAAGGAAAGCGGTGAGAGAATTTGCAACAAAGGAGTTTCTGAAGGAGAAGGCAGAAGAATACGACAAAAAAGAAGAATTTCCATTTGAGATCTGGAAAAAAGCCTGCGAACTTGGGTTCATTGGTATTCATTTTCCAGAACAATATGGCGGTGCAGGAATGGGTTGCTTGGAGAACATAATTATAGCTGAGGAGTTCTGCAGAGCGGACAGCACGATTGGAAGTGCTCTTATTCTTTCAGACTTCTCTTGCGAGCTTTTAATGATGTTCGGAAGCGAAGAACAGAAGAAAGAGGTTTTGTCAAAGGTTGCTAAAGGAAAAGCGATCACAGCGGGTTGCTACACTGAGCCTGAAGCGGGAAGCGATCTGACTGCAATAAGGAC
>JANXDV010000017.1:763-2232 GCA_025058955.1 Archaeoglobaceae archaeon
TGTAACCGAGGAAACACAACCAAGATATCGTGGCTTTACCCTTTTCCTCGCAAAGAAGTGCGATGAGATCAAGATAAATCCGATAAAGGGGAAGCATGGAATAAGGGCTTCGCCAACTGGAGAAGTTGCATTTAAAGACTTGCGATTGGATGAAAGTGCAGTAATAGGAACTCTAAATAGAGGTTTTTATCAAGTCTTAGAATTCTTCAACGAGAGCAGAATTGAGATCGCTGCACAGGCTTTGGGAATATCTCAAGGAGCCTTTGATAGAACTGTCAACTACCTGAAGCAGAGAAAGCAATTTGGACAACCAATCGGAGCTTTTCAGGCTTTACAGCATAGAATTGCAGATCTAAAAGCTGAAATCGAAGCGGTAAGACTGCTCGTTTATAAAGCAGCTTGGAGCTTTGATGCTAAGAAGCCTGATCCCGCTTTGACTTCAATGGCAAAATACCTCGCTGGAAAACTGGCTGTGAAGGTTTGCGATGAAGCGGTGCAGATGCATGGTGGCTACGGATACATTGCAGAATACGAAGTTGAAAGATTCCTTAGAGATGCGAAGATCACCGAGATCTACGAGGGGACAAAAGAAGTTCAGCTCAACACGATTTCGAGAGAGCTTTTTGGGAAGCTGAGATAGTCTTATATATTTTTTAAACAGATATCCATTGTGGTGAAGAAGGTAGTAATCGCGATCGACAGAGACGATGATCTTGGACAAAAAGTTGGAATAGCTTCACCAGTTGTTGGTAGAGAGAACGTTCTTCAGTCCGCTGTAAGGCTCGCTTTAGCGGATCCAGAAGACTCTGATGCAAATGCTATGTTTTCTGCAATTAAGATCTACGATGAACTCGTCGAAAAAGGTGAAGATTGCGAAATAGTTGTTGTTACAGGAGATAAAAACGTTGGAAAAGTTTCTGACAGCAAAATTGCGGATCAACTTGACAGAATAATGGTAAGCTTAAATCCGGAAAGAGTGATCGTTGTAACGGATGGTTCGGAAGATGAATTTGTAATGCCACTTGTTTATTCAAGGTTTAAGGTTGATCTGCTTCATAGGGTTGTTGTCAAGCAGAGCAAAACGCTTGAAAGCACTTACTTCATGCTAAGGAGAATGTTTAATGAGCCAAAGGTTGCAAGAGTAACTCTTGCCCCTATTGGAATAATGTTTCTCGTTTATTCTTTCTTTCTCTTAATTCAACATCCTGAATGGGGAGTCGGGGGGATAATTCTATTTCTTGGGCTTTACTTCGTTTCAAAGGCTTATGGGCTTGATAAAACGCTTGGAACTTATGCGGATGCAATAAGGAGAAGTGTAAGTGAAGGAAGACTCTCTTTTGTCTTCTACCTTGCTTCAGGAATTTTAATGCTAATAGGATTCGCAATTGGCTTTAACGCTTCAATAACCCAAAATGTTCCGCATATAGCGGTTGCCACATTTATCTTTTACAGCATCACTTGGATCACGT
>JANXDV010000017.1:2418-4905 GCA_025058955.1 Archaeoglobaceae archaeon
CTGCTCTATTTGTCTCAGCAATTGGCTTATTCTTTACAAGAAAGGCATGAGTTCTTCAAATCTCTTCAGTTTCTTTTTTCCACTTTCAAGCTTTTTATTTGCAAGATCTACCGCTATGCGAAGATAATCATCGTCCACGATTTTCTTGCCTTCAATTGCAACGGGTAATTCAAGCCTTTCGAGAGAAGAGATCTCGACCACCAGATTCTCCAAGGAGATCAAACCACTCCTCCTGAATCCCGCCTCATTCGCTATTCTCATAAGACTTTTAGCTGATTGAAGATCTTTGCATGCGACATGTATGATCGGAGGATAATGGATCAACCATCCCTGCCTTTTGCACCTCTTAACGCATTCCAAGACCTCCAAAAATTCAACATTTCTATGCCATTTTCCGATGAACTCAGAATCGATTTTCACTCCAAAATTTTTCAAATCAATTACAGCAATTCTCCCACTACAGCTCGAAAGCGTAACAAAATTTTCCTTTTCGTTGAGCTTATCGAGAATGGGGATTATTTCATCGTCAACCTTAGCCTCTTTTTTTGCCCATTCATACTTTTCAAGTTTTTCCTTCTTGTAAGCAGACCACATCACTTCTTTGCAAGTGTTGAAACGTAAGCCAAGAATGCAGAAAGCTGTATTCTTTCATTAGCTCCTTCAGTTAGTCTAAAGTCTATTTCCCCAAGCTTGTCTATCAATAGAACTTTCAGTTTCTCGTTCATGTTTGAAGAGCTGATCTCTCTGAAAAGCTGTGAAACAACATCTTCTCCGCTCATGCCGTAATCGAGCATTAACTTGCTTAGCTTTTCTCTGGCTTCAACAAAGTTGCCTTTCAGAGCGGTTTCAAGTATCGCATTAATTTCCTCTGGCTGAGCGGTTGCGGTGATCTGAAAGATCTTCTCACGATCCACTACTTCTCCAATCGCAGAAGCACCTTGGAGAGCGTTAATGGCCTTTCTGAAGTCTCCACCAGAAATGTAGATAATAGCCTCAATTCCGTCCTCTGTGATCTTAACACTTTCTTTTTTGCAGATCTCAAGCAATCTCTTCTTCATCGCCTCTTTTGGAACAGCTTTAAATCTAAAAACCGCACATCTGCTCTGAATAGGCTCTATTATTCTGCTAACATAGTTACAGCTGAGAATGAATCTACAGCTTCTTGAAAACATTTCCATTGTCCTTCTTAAAGCAGCTTGTGCGTCCGCTGTTAGAGCGTCCGCTTCATCGAGAAATATGATCTTAAAAGGCGCCCCTCCAATAGGAGCGGTTCTTGCAAACTCCTTGATCTTGTGTCTGACAACATCTATCCCCCTCTCATCGCTTGCATTCATCTCGATGAAGTTGTCTCTCCAAGCTTCGCCGAATAGGTCTCTCGTTAAGGCTATTGCTGTTGCAGTCTTTCCCGTGCCCGGTGGACCGGAGAAGAGCAAGTGGGGAATATTTTTTCTTTCAACATAGCCTTTGAGCCTCTTTACGATCTCTTCCTGACCAACTACTTCATCGAGGGTTTTTGGTCTATACTTCTCAACCCAGATCTCGAAGTCTTCCATTGCTCTCATTTCAATTTCTTGTAAAAAAATCTATCGAGTGAATTTGGTTCATGGGCTTTTACTTAAACCTCACCAAATTGGGTATTTTTTCAAAATTTATTCGAAATCCCAATTTTTCAAGAAAGCTTTTTGATACCTTCCCCTCTCCATGGATCATCAGCTCAAGTAAGTCTTCTTCATCGTCAATGTCAACAGAGGAGTAAAAAGAGTCGAAAACCCTATAGCTAAAACCTAAGGACTTTGCAATGTTCAGATGTTTTAGAAAACTGCAGTAATGATATGAAACTCTAAATCCTTCTCTTCGAACTAAAAGCATATTTGTCCCGCCTTTTCTACCAGGAGCAATTACAACATCTTCCTTGCAATTCAAAAACCTTTCAACCGTTTCAAAATTGAGCAAAGCAAGATCGGACATAACAATAGCTTTTGGCACCTCTCTTAGCTCAGAATTTATGCACTCATCAAGCGATCGCGGATCCACTAAAACATCGACCTCAAGATCGAGATCGAGTTTTGTAGTGGAGATCAACTTGATCTTACCCTCGAACTTCTTTAGAACGTTTAAAACATCGATCAGCATCAACTCTGCAAACTTCCTTCTTTCTTCTTCACTTAAAACATTGCTCAGTCTGGACTTTGGATTTATGGGCTTAAATGGAATTACAAAGTTCATGAAAAGATCCTTTCTACAAGCCAGTTTGCATCGAATTTGACGAGATCTTCATATCCTTGTCCTGTGCCAAGAAAAAGAATTGGTTTCTGTGTTACATAGCTGATCGAGATTGCGGTTCCACCTTTTGGATCTGCATCGATCTTAGTGAGAATGCTTCCATCTATTCCGACCATTTCGTTGAACATCCTCGCCCTCTCTATTGCGTCATTTCCAGCAATGCTTTCATCGACGAATATGATCAAATCTGGCTTCGTAACCCTC
>JANXDV010000017.1:4968-18083 GCA_025058955.1 Archaeoglobaceae archaeon
AAGACTATATCGATTCCCTTGCTTTCAGCATGCTTTAAAGCGTCAAAAATGACCGCTGTTGGATCTGAGCCAGGATTATGCTTTACAACTCTAATTCCAAGCCTCTTTGCGTGTTCTTCAATTTGCTCTATCGCCCCCGCTCTGAAAGTGTCACCAGCAGCGATCACAACGCTGTATTTACTCATAAGCCTTTTTGCAACCTTTGCTATTGTTGTAGTCTTCCCAGTTCCATTAACACCGACGAATATGATGTTCAAAGGCTTCTTTTCTTTAAGCTTTTTACCGACAAACTCATCAAAATCAAACTGGTTCTTCTGTAGGATTTCAATTAGAACAGATTTTAACTCACTCTCGACAATTCTATAAAGACTCTCTCCAATCTTCTTTCTTCTTCCCACAATCCCGCTCTTTAGTTTCTCTCTTATCTCTGAAACCACTTCAAAAGCTACATCGCTCTCGAGTAACGCTATTTCAAGCTCTTCAAGAATCTCCTCAACTTTATCCCCACTTATAATAACCTCTCCACTTGCAATGGCGGATACTTTTTCTCCAAAACTCCCTAAGTCTACCTTCTCCTTTAACTGCTGAAGTTTCTCCTTCAGAGCCTTAAACATTTCACTCCTCTTTCTTCTTCGATAGCTCCGCTATTTCTTGCTGGATCCTTGAAGCTTCAACCGCTATACCACGAAGGGTATTTGTAGTTTCTGCACTCGATTTCTCAACTTCTTCAAGTCTTTTTTTTACAAAAGAGATAGCACTCTCGATCTCTTTTTCCACAACTACTCCAGAACCAATATCTACGAGAACTTTTTTACTCTCCTTGATCTCTGAATATGCGTAAATTCCACCACCAAGACTCATAAGTGCGTTTATTTCTTTATCAGAGCTCTTTAAAAATTCAAGTGTCGAAATGGCTTTTCGATATTCATTTGCTATGAGCTCAAGTTCAACCAATCTTCTTTGCAACAACTCGAAATCCTTTTGGAGTTGTTGCAAAATTGCAACCTTTTCTTCTATGCTCATTCACCCACCTTTTTTATTTCTTCTATTTTAATTAAATTTCTCTTAACCTTGTGGTTGCTTCCAATGATCGACATCAACTTCTCAATCGCCATTTTTTCGCTTTCTGCCTCTATCACTTTCTTAAACTTTCTCCAACCTTCCGAATCCTTAAATGAGCCCCTAATCTCAAACATACTATCACCTCACGGAAATAAAGCCTCATCAATTATTCCCAATTCCAATCCAGTAGTGTCTCTGCCAACAAGATAACCTTTCGAATTCGCCAGAATACTCGAGCCTACCATGTCATTGCCAAAATTTGCGGTTCCTTTTAAAGCTTCAATCCCCATTACTCTGCTTATCTTCTTCAATTCCCATTCAGTTGCATTTGGATGAACTATTCCGCCTCTATTAGTTATCACACCCGCCATTCCAACAGTTTTAATACCCCCTATTGTTCCATGAACGATTTCAATGTCAAGAAAATCGCTAACCTCTTCGATCGTTTTTTGTGGCATTTCAGGATGAGCTATTCCGCCACGATCGTTTATACAAAAATTGTTTCCAATACAAGTCATGGGAGTATCAACAACCTTTACATCGATCTTTCTTTTCAACTTTTCGAGCTCCTTACTCATGATATTACTACTCACAGCTATTCCCTTAGAATTCATCGCTATCATTGCTCCAACAAGCTCTGAGCCAGAAATGGTTGTAGTGATCACTTCAACACCCAAAATTTCCCTAATAGAAGCTTCAAACTTCTCTTCAGGGACACCAATTACTGCAAAATTCTCTGAGACTTTTGCATATAGCCCAATGAGTGGATTTCCATGAACCGCTAAAAGCTTCATGCAAGTTCAACTTCAACTATGCCATCGTCGAACTTCACCGCTCTAACTCTGAGCTTTGCGGGAGCCCATTTAGCTCCTCTGCTCCAAAGTAGCTCGTTAACTTTTTCATCGAGCTTAACATTCTCTGGTGGAACTTTCATGTGCCTGCTAAGAAAATTTCTGAGATATATCGAAGCTTTCTTAGCTCTCAGCCATCTTGGATAACCAACAAGTTTCTGTCTGAGCCTTAGGGAATAAATTCTCTCAACCTGTATGTTCGCCATAAGAACACCTCAAACCTTCAACTTCCTCCTTCTCCAATACCTTCTCTTAGGGCTACCAAAAACCCTTCTTTTTGTTTTCATTGTAACCCAAACTGGAGCACGAACGTTTTGCTTCAACGCCTTAGCAAGCCTTAACTTAACACCAAGAGTCTTCTTACCCATAATATCACTTCCTAACGATCTTCGTTTCTCTCTTCTTTTGGGCTCTTTTAAGAATTTCTACAAGCATGTTGTCAGTTATCTTACTCTGAATTTTTCCAGCCTGAGCCAAGTAGACGAGCTGGGTTTCCACTGCTTCAGCAATTTCTGGATGTGCAAGCTTTAGTCTTGCAAGTCTCTCCCTTGCCTCTGGTTCAAGAATTGCCCTCAATATTGCCTGCTTCTGGGCTTCATACTGTCTCCTCATCTCTTCCTGCTTTCTAAGTTCTTCAAGCTCTTTTTGCCTTTGCAATTCAAGTAGCCTTCTTCTTCTGAGTTCTTCCAGCTCGTCCATCTTACCACCTCAATACTTGCTCAGCTCAGGAATTTTCTTAGAAAGTTCTACCTTTAACTCAGAAGCTATCTTGTCTAAGTAAGATCTCCCCGCTGGAGTCAAAACTCTCCCCTTGGAAGTCTTTTTAACAAATCCAAGTTGTTCAAGCTGGTGAAGAGCGTTCCTTACTATTGCTCCACTTCCTTTAGCAAAATGCGCTGGTCTAACTCCACGTCTTTTTCTTCCCCCATAATAAGTTCTCAATCTCTCGATTCCTACGGGACCATCGATATAAATTCTCCTGAAAATCGATGCAAGTCTTATATACCACCAATCTGGCTGATCTGGAGCCCTTTCTCTATTTACTCCTGTCTTCACATACTTTGCCCACTCAGGTGGAGATACCGCATCTTTTAATTTTTCTGCAACCCTGCTTATGAGTAGCTCTGCAGGAACATCGTATACACTCATTCAATTCACCTCTCCAAGGTTATTACAAACCCTCTTACGTCTTTAACATTACACTTGAGCTTTTCAGCCAACTCTTTCACCACCGAATCCTTATCACTCCTTTTATCGAAATTTTTGAGCATTTTGACCTTTACAATTCCTCTCTTTTCAAGTTGGAGATTTATTTCGTTTATTAAACTTTCCGTTATTCCCTTCTTCCCAACGTTGATCTTTACTATTTCCATTTCCTCAATGCTGATGCTCAACTAAAAAATTTTTTCATGGAAAGAGTGGGGGAATTTTCAGTCCAACCCATTCCTTCAAGCCAAACATCAAGTTCATGTTCTGTATAGCCTGTCCACTTGCTCCTTTTACCATGTTGTCAATCGCTGAAATTACCACCGCTCGATCATTGGCTGAATACAATGAAATATCGCAGAAATTGCTCCCTCTAACTTGAATTAGCTTAACTTCATCTTGAAGTCTTATAAAATAGCAGTCTCTGTAAAACTCCTCGTAGATCTTGTAAAGTTCTTCTCTGCTAAGTTCCCCACGTAGGAAAACGTGAGCATTTGTCAAGATTCCTCTTGAGCCCGGAAAGACTTGGGGAGTGAAATAGACTTTGAGATCTTGCTGAAATCTTGAAAGTTCTTGGACTATTTCTGGGAGATGTCTGTGATCAGTGACTTTGTAAGGAACGATGGATTCATGCAAGTTCGGATAATGTGTGAAATCCGATGGACTCTCGCCAGCGCCAGTTATACCGCTTTTGCAGTCAAATACAACTCTCTCGATCAGTTCAAGCTTTGCAAGTGGTGCTACAGCCAAAATTGTGCCAGTCGGATAACATCCTGGGTTTGCTACCAAGTTGGCTTTCTTGATCTCCTCTCTATGAATTTCAGGAATTCCGTAAACCGCTTCCAAGTATGCGGTATGTTTCTTTCCATAGGTCTTCTCGTAAACTTCCTTTGGCAATCGATAATCTGCGGAGAGATCAACGACTTTTATACCCAATTCAAGCAATTTTGGTGCATAAAGCATAGCTTCTCCATGTGGCACCGCAGTGAACACAAGATCGCAATCAGAAAAATTTTCAACTTCTGGAGTGCAAAACTTCAGATTATAGAAACCTTTCAGAAACGCATGAACTTTCCAAACTTCTTTTCCCTCGAATCTCCTTGAAGAAATTGCAGAAACTTCTGCTTCTGGATGCATTGCAAGCAATCTTAGCAATTCTCCTCCAGTATATCCGCTCGCACCGATAATTCCAATCTTCATGCCCGTAGTTTGAGTTACTAAATATAGTCTTTTCTACATGCAAAAAATTTAAATAAAAATTGAAAGTATGTTTTAGAGGGTGTCAAGATGAGGTTCTTTGTCATCGGCTTCGGACAAGCGGGTGGAAAGATCTTGGACATGTTCGTCGAGAATGAGAAACAGAGAGGATCAAATGTTAGAATGAGATGGCTTGCCATAAATTCTGCGAGGACAGATCTAATCGGATTGAAACACGTTCCAATGCGAGATCGTATCTTGATCGGACAAACGGTTGTCAAAGGACATGGTGTTGGAACTGACAACAGACTTGGAGCAAAGATCACTCAGGAAGAGATCGAGACGATTCTGAATGCGATCGACGAAAGGGGGACTCATGATTTGGATGCTTTTCTAATCATTGCTGGTCTTGGTGGTGGCACTGGCAGTGGTGGTGCGCCCGTGCTCGCAAAATATATTTCCGAAATGTATTCTGAGCCTGTTTATGCTTTTGGAATTCTCCCCGCTCCTGAAGAGGGGAAGCTTTACTCACTCAATGCTGCAAGAAGTATGATCTCGATAATGAAATACGTTGATAATCTCATCCTTTTTGATAATGGAGCATGGAAATTTGAGGGATTGAGCCTTAAAGAATCTTTTGCAAGGATCAACGAAGAAATCGTTCGTAGAATAGCTTTACTTGCAAGAGCAGGAGAGCCTATGGAAGACATGGTTGGCGAAATGGTTGTGGATAGCAGTGAAGTTATAAATACGCTCAAAGGTGGTGGAATCTCCTCCATAGGCTATGCGACAAGTTTAGCAGAAGCTGAACAGAAGAAAAGTTTCTCTTTATTCAAAAAGAAGAAAAAGGAAGAAGAGGAAATGGAGACAATTGAAGGAGACAAAGCTATAAAGATCTCCTCCCTCGTTAGAAGAGCAGCACTTGGTAGACTAACTTTGCCATGCAACATAGCCAGTGCGGAAAGAGCCTTGATCTTGGTCGCCGGTCCACCAGAGCATCTTGACAGAAAAGGATTGGAGAAGGCAAAGATCTGGCTTGAAGAGCAGATCGCTGGTGTGGAGGTTAGAGCGGGAGATTATCCAACGAGAAGAACAAAATACGTTGCAGCCCTTGTATTGCTTGCAAACGTAACGGACGCTCCGAGGGTTAAGGAATTGCAACAGCTCGCACTTGAAGCAAAAGAAGGCATTGAGGCTGCAGAAAAGGAAAGGATAGAGAAAACGATCAGCCTCTTCGATGAAGATCTCGAGCCGTTGATATGAAATTTTTTGTATGAAATTGATCGTCGCCCTCACTGGGGCAAGCGGGCAGATAGTGGGTATTAGGCTTATTGAAAAGTTGATCTCTAAGGGAATAGAAGTTTACGCTATTGCCTCAAGAGCGGCAAAGATCACGATGAAGAGCGAAACAGAATACGACGAGACTTATTTGCGAAGCATTGCAACCAAGTATTACGATGAGGATGAGATCTATGCTCCATTTTCAAGTGGAAGCTTTAGGCATGACGGCATGGCAATTGTGCCTTGTAGCATCAAGACCGCTTCGAGCATAGCTTATGGGATAACGGACAATCTGATCACGAGATCCGCGGACGTGACGCTTAAGGAAGGAAGAAAGCTTGTTGTTGCTGTAAGAGAAGCTCCCTTGCATAAGGGACATCTTTCCGCTTTGATGAGATTGTCAGAGCTTGGTGCTGTCGTTTATCCGCTTGTTTTATCCTTTTATTCCAAGCCAAAAACGATAGAAGAGCTTGTAGACTTTACAGTTTCAAGAATAATGGAACAGTTTGGAATTGAAGTTGAATACAAGAGATGGGAATGAATGCCATAATGGTCGGGGGAACTACAAGCAGTTCAGGAAAATCTCTTTTAACGATGGCTTTATGCAGGATTCTCGCTAAAAAAGGTTACGAAGTAGCACCTTTTAAAGCCCAGAACATGAGTCTGAACTCATTTGTAACGAAGAATGGCAAGGAGATTGCAATAGCTCAAGCGATGCAGGCTTTTGCAGCTGGAATTGAGCCAGACGAGAGAATGAATCCCATTCTGCTGAAACCAAAGGGGAACTTTATTTCACAGCTCGTTGTGCTGGGTGAAGCGGTTGGAGACATAGATTCGAGGGAATACTACAAGAAGATCCCGGAGCTTAAGAAAGTTGTTGAAAAAGCTTATGACAGCCTTTCTGAGGAATACGAGATCATAGTGATCGAAGGTGCTGGTGGAATGGCTGAGATCAACCTTTACGATAGAGATCTTGCAAACGTCCACATCGCAAGATATGCAAAGCCCGCAATAGTAATTATTGGCGACATAGAGCGGGGTGGAGTGTTTGCATCGCTCTACGGAACTTACAAGCTTTTGCCAGAAGATCTAAGGGAAATGGTAGCGGGTTTCGTGATAAACCGACTTCGTGGCTATGAGGATTTTCTTGCAAATGGAATAAAGAAGCTTGAAGAGCTGTGCAATGTTCCAGTGCTTGGAGTTATACCATTTCTGAACTCGGAATTTCCTTCAGAGGATTCTCTAAACATCGAAGAATGGAAAGGTTCTGGATTGGTTGGAATTGTTAGGCTTCCAAGAATTTCGAACTTCACAGACTTCGAGCCATTGAGAAAGATTGCGAGCTTTGTAGAGCTAAATGAAAAACCAGATTGCGAAATTTTAATTCTTCCGGGTAGCAAGGATACGATTGCAGATCTTAAAGCCTTGAAGTCCGCAAAGATCTATGAGCATATTCAAAAGATCGCTGGGAAAAAGCTGATCATCGGAATCTGCGGTGGTTATCAAATGCTCGGAAAAGAGCTAATCGATTTTGGTGTAGAGCATGGCTTCGAGAGAGTTAAGGGACTTGGATTGCTTGAAGCGGAAACGAGGTTTGAGGAATACAAAAAGAGAACTGTGCAAGTTTCCAAAAAGGTTACGGGAGATGCTGAGATCATAAGGAGCATTAAAGGCGAGACCGTTTGGGGATACGAGATTCATAAAGGGATAACTTTTTCAAAAAAGCCGATCTTCGAAGACGACGGTTGCCAGAGCGATGATGGTATGTGTTGGGGCACATATCTTCACGGACTTTTCTGGAACGAGAACTTGCTCAAGGCGGTTGAGAAATACTTAGGAGTGAAGCTTGAATTTAGCAACAAATTCGATCTTCTGGCAGAAGAGATTGAAAAAAGGTTAAATCTCTCCGCTCTGTTCTCTAAGATATCTGTAAGCTGAAAAAGCTGCAATTGCCCCATCACCACAGGCGGTGACGACTTGCTTTAGCGGATTGCTACAACAATCCCCAGCGGCGAAAACACCTTTTACATTCGTTCTTTGCTCCTTGTCAACTTTTATGTATCCCATTGAATCCCTTTCAACACCAAGCTCTGCAACGAGCTCTGTTGCAGGTCGCATTCCGATTGCGATGAAAATTCCATCGGTTTCCAAAACCAATTCCTCTTTTTTGTCTCTAAGAAAGACTACAACTTTTTCAACCCTCTTGCTCCCCTCTATTTTCCTCAAATTTGCGTTCAAAATGGTCTCTATTCTCCTCTTAGAGATCTCCTCCAGTAAAGCCTTCTCAACTCTTAAAGGAGATCTCGAAACCAAAAAAACTTTGCAACCGAGATCGTGCAAGTAAATTGCATCGCTAACCGCTTCCTTTCCACTACCATAAACGATAACTCTTTTGCCCTTAAAGAAGTTTCCATCGCAGGTTGCGCAGTAGCTAACCCCTTTTCCAATAAAAGCATTCTCGCCTTCAACTCCCGCTTCACGATGCTTTCCACCAGTTGCTATAATTACCGCCTTTGCTTCATATTCATTCTCCCCAATAAGCACGAAATTTTCGCCTTTTTTCAAGATCTTCTCGATCTTTTCCACCTTGCCTTCTGCTCCCGCTTTCAAAGCCTGCTGTTTCATCCGATCGAGCAAGTCCATACCACTCCCCTCAAAGCCAGGATAATTCTCGATCTTTCCAGCTAAGGAAAGCTGGGAAACTGGATCAAAGGTTTCAAAGAAAACCGTTTTCAAACCATATCTTGCACAGTAGATCGCAGAAGTCAGCCCAGCTGGACCACCGCCGATTATTGCCACTTCAAACATACGCAGATCTCAATAAGGACTTAGATAAATTTTTGGATAAATTATTAATACCTGTAAGAGCTATGATAATCATGGACAATAGGATCTACATCGCGATAACCTTAGGAGCTCTCTCGATTATTCTTCCTGCAATACGCCCTTTTTATCCAACTGAGCTTCTCACATGTTTCTACTTCCTTTCTGTTACACTATTTTCTCTCTTTATATCTTTCTTGATCTACCGTGCTTCGGAAGGAGAATCAAAGAAGTTTATGAAGGCTCTCAGTGTTGCCCTGATCTTTTACTTTACCTTCTTACTGCTCATCACTTTCATGCTTTTGACTCACAATTTTAAATTCAGCTTTGAGCTTTTTATTCCCTATCTTCTGGTTTATGTTCCACTTCTAAGCTACGGAACTCATAAATTTGCTCAGGAGATGGAATTCTTGACACCAAAACGTTTACTTCTGCCAGTATTGGTTTTGACATTGATGCTAATCATGATCCTTCCAGTTAGATTTGATCTTTTACTGCTCCTAATGATCTTGGATCTACTTTTGGTCTTCATTTTTCTCTCCCTATTTGCAATTTACTTTAATGCGGAGACATTTATTTACTGGCTTATGGTCTCTCTTGCATTCTTTTTCCAACTTCCAGCAAAAGTTGTTCTAAACATTGCGAATTATGAGCTGGATTCCTTCTATAGTCTTCCTGCAATTTTTTACAGCTTATCCAGTTCCACTTTTCTTTTGTCTCTCTACGAAGTTCACCGCAGAAAGGTGAAGGTTATAAACTTGAGAGAGCTTGAGGAGGATAGGAAAAGATGTTCTTTTCTTTTGGATAAGCTGAATGAATTAAAAGAGGCTTTCAGGCTCATGAACAATGCTCTGCGCTATGATGTTTTAAAGAGGTTACAAATCATCTCTGGATATGTTGAAAGTTATGAACTCACAAACGAGCCTGAGTTTCTAAAAAAGGCTGTTGAGAACGTGAAGAGATGCGGAGAGTATATAGAGAAGATCGGATCGCTTGAAAGAGTAATTAGTTCTGAAAATGTTCAGCTCAAGCCAATAGAAGTAAGAAAGGTCGTTGAAGAAGTGAAAGCGAGTTATGAGATCCCGATCATAGTAAAAGGCTCCTGCACCGCAATTGCAGATGAAAATCTCAATTTGATCTTTGAAAATCTGATCGACAATGCGGTTCGCCACAGCGGAACAGAGAGAGTAGAGGTGCTATTGAGCGAAATTGGAAGTGAAGCTGAGATCAGAGTAGTTGACTATGGCACTGGAATTCCTGAAAATATTAAAAAAGAGCTTTTCAAAGAAGTTCTCCGCTATGGTGAGACCGCTGGATTGGGATTGGGGCTTTATATCGTCAAGAAGCTCGTAGAGAAATACGGTGGAAAAGTCTGGGTTGAAGACACAAAACCAAAGGGAGCTACTTTCATTGTTAGGCTTAGAACTACTCGAACCTCAGAGCGTCAATAGGTTCAAGTCTGCTTGCCTTCCAAGCGGGATAAAGACCGCTAACCAATGATGTAAAAACGCCAATTGAGAAGCCAAGAAAGACGTAGCCGAGTGTTGCTAACTGGAATACGTATTTCGTCTCCCCCAAGATCAGACTATTTATTCCGTAGCCAGCGATTATGCTGAGCAAAGAGCCAATGAGGCTTCCAATGAGTCCCAAGATCAGGGCTTCAAGCAGGAAGATCTTGAGAACCGTAATCCTATGAGCACCTATTGCTCTCATGATGCCTATTTCTTTTGTCCTTTCGATCGTTGACATTAGCATGATGTTTAAGATGCTAACACCTGCTACAAGCAATGAAACGCTTGCGATCGCCATTAGGAATAAATTTATCTGGTTAAAAGCCTCTGATATTAGCTCAAGGATCCTCTTCATCTCAAAAACTGTCACTTTTTCCTCTTTCGCATTCAATTTCTTTAAGATTTCCTCTTTTACTCTTGCAACATCCGAAAGATCCTCAACTTTCACGATTACACTTGAATAGCCTGCATTGGAGATTTTTTCAAAGTTCTCTGGAGATAGAATTACTGCAAAATTTGGATTCACATCGTAACGCATTCCCGCATCTTCAAGGATCCCAATGATCTTGAATTCAACGCCATTGACGATTATCTTTGCCCCAGACTTTAGCTCGTAGAGCTTTGCAAAAGAGTTTCCAACGACACAACCTCTGCCGAGATCGATCGCTCCTTTCTCAACCTTAAACATCTCTTTAACATCAGATTCCTCCATTCCGTAGACGGTTGCATAAGTCCTTTCTTCTTTGATCTCTACAAGCAAGTATTCCGACTTAACAGCGATCGCCCTCTCAATACCGCTGATCTTCTTGATCTTGTCTATGTCTCTCTCTTCTATGTATCTATAACCTTTCTGATAATTTGGACTGACTATTAGCTCGTTAGCAACATCTTTGAAATTCTCAAGAACTGCAGACTTAAGACTTTCCCCAAAGATCCCGATAGCAGAGATCGCCATCACTCCGATCAGAATTCCAACTATTGCAAGAATACTTCTAACCTTTGCCCTTTCCAAATTTCTCTTGGCAAGCTCGAAATACATTCGATCACTTTCTTCTTGCCCTAAGCAATAAGTAGATCACGAATCCAATGACGAAAATAGAGGTGATGAATCCCACGTAGATCGGCATCGGGTTCGTTTCTATTTTCTCCATTTTTTCCGCTTTCAACTCTTCAGAGATCGAGAAATTATCACCCGCATCATTCCACCATGTAAGTGACAAGGTTACATTGGTGCATGAAATTTCAAGATCAAAGGTTTCGTAGTCCTTCGCTTCGATCTCTCCTATGTAGTAATCCGCTCTGCTCTCCTCGCAGAAAGCTGAAACTTTTGTATTCAAAGCACTTCTATGACCATAGTTTACGATCTCTCCAGAGATCTTGAGCTTCCCCATGCTTGGAGTTTTTTGCAAATTTATCATCTGTAAAACGTGGGAGTCTAAAACGTTCAAGGTAAGATACTCATACTTCTCATACTCGTTTCCAAAGAAGTCTTTATACTTTATCTTTGCACTGATCTCCGAAATTCCCTTCTCCCTTGGACTGAAAATGAAATTCATGAGCTTTTTATCGTTGCTTGCGATCCGATCGATCTTCGAATTATTTTGTGAGAACTTTCCACTACCAAAAAGTTGAACTTCAAGCTTATAGATCTCATCACTCCTCAAATTCGTAATCTCAAGGCTTAAATTGACCGCTTCGCCTATGAAAAGAACGTCTTTTGATGGTTGTAAGTTTATTGCAATCCCCTTAGATGGTAAGTAGTCCGCTTTAATAACCCTCTCGATTTCATGGTAGCTTCTTCCATTATAGAAGGAGATCTTGAATTTCAAATTCTCCAATTCTTCGCCTAATCTGAAATTCAGCTCATTAACACCAGTAAGGCTTCCAAGAAAGAATTTTTTTGGAGTTGCGTTGAAAAGAGCCTCAACTTGGATGTTTCTTAGCGTAACTGGTGAGGAGATCAAAAGTTTGGCATTGTTAACTTCGCCCCTGTAAAGCGGTGAAGAGAGTGAGAGATCAGGAAATTTGTCATCCACTATGAGTTCTATGCTTTGAGACAATGAGCCCTCGCTTGTTGAAACGATCATCTCACCATTCTGCCTACCAACAACCTGAGACTTCATAGAAACTTTCAAAGTGTAAATTGCTCCTGGAGAAAGATTGCCTACACTCTGAATACTCGCTGGCTCAAACTCAATAGTCTTTGAAAAAAATGAGATCGAATTGATCTCCACACTGCTGGCTCCAGAATTTCTGATCGTGATAAAACAGTCCGCATAACCATTGGGGAGCACAAGCTCAGGAGTGATCTCGTAGCTTATTGTCAAAGCATAAGCTGGGACTGCTAAAAGCATCGAAAGAGCTACAATTATGCCAGTTAAACGCATATAGTAAATAAGAGGGGGAGTTAAAAACCTTTCCTCCCTTAGAACCTCTCTGGAACCTTTGAAGGCAAACCTTTTCTCGCTCCAACTTCCTGTATACAAAGAGAAGCAACGTAATTTCCGATTTTTCCGCATTCCTCAATACTTTTACCTTTCAAAAAGCCATAAATGAAGCCTGCGTTGAAAGCATCTCCCGCTCCCGTGGTGTCAACGACTTTTACTTTGAAGGGCTTTACAACGATCTCTTTGCCAGAAGTTTTTATCCAGCAACCTTCAGAGCCAAGTTTCACAGCAACGATTTGAATTCCAAGCTCTAAGCATCTCTCAGCGGAACTTTTGTAATCCATGCCAAACAATTTCTCGATCTCAGCTCTGTTTGGAAGAAAGATCGTTGTTCTCTTTAGTATTGGAAGCAGATCTTTCATACCGCGCTCAACATAGGGCATTCCAGGATCGAAGCTAACATCTTCAAATTCTTCTACAAGCTTTTTCTGCGAATTCAGCGAATCAAGACCATTTTTGCAGATAAAAGATGTGAGGTGGAGAAGCTTGAATTTTTTGGCAAAATCGAGATCGATTTCTTCGTATCGAATTGTGTCATTCACTCCGGGATCAACGAGAATCGCTCTATTGCCCGCATCGTCTACGAAGATCATTGCAGTCCCGCTCCTCCCTTTTGCTTTAATGACATTCTTAGTCTCAACCCCTTCCTTTTTCAGATCTTCGAGAAGTATTTGTCCTTCCGCATCATCTCCAACTTTGCCAATATATGCGCTCTTTATACCTAATCTCGAAACTCC
>JANXDV010000018.1 GCA_025058955.1 Archaeoglobaceae archaeon
GGTAGAACAAAAACTCTTTTCTTCACTCCTTGCAACTCTATTTCTCCTGAAAGGAAAGCTCTCTCTTTATAACCCCCAACTTCTGCGGGAATGAAAACAGAAGGATGAGCGTGGGCAAATATGAGTGAGTCTGAATTCATCACAGTTTCTTCTGGAATCGAATGTCCATGGAATATGCCATATTTGCCAATCTTAAGACCTTTGTATCCGCCTATTCCTATGTCATGGTTCCCACGAACTATGAGAAGTTCAACTATTCCAGAGATCTTGCTCAAAAATTCCTCTACAGGGCTTTTCTTACCAAGATGTTTCAGATCTCCCGCAATTATTAGAGTTTGGAAATGCTCCGCAAATCTCATAACTTTCTCTAAAAGCTCTTTATCGTAAAATGGAACAAGACCAAAATGGAGATCCGCAATTACCGCTTTTTTTCCTATAGCTATTGCATCATTGAGTAGTTTCATTGAAAATTCTATCTTCCACAAGTTTTATGTATTTTGAGATCTCTAATCCAACCTCTTTGGCTACGATCAAAGCAACAACTTCAAAGCTCAAAAGATTGTTCATTCTTTCCTGCTTCTCGCTTATCATTGAAAAAACCTCTTGATAACTTTTTCCGGTGCGTTTAGCAATTTCACTCACGATTTCATCCGCCAAACTCTTTTCGGGAATCTCTATCACGTCTTCGAGGTTGAAGCCCATGTTAAGAGAAGAAGCTATCAAGAGTTAAATCCTTTACTCTCTTCTCTTTAGACTTTTGCTCTTCTTTAGCTTTTTCTTCTTTTTTTACAAGATCAAGCCTCTCAGAAATCTCGGTGCTGACCCAACTCTCGTCAATTCTGTGCAATTTGTTTTCTTCGATAAATTTGATGATCTCTTCTGCTTTTTCCCCTACAAGAAACTCTAATTCCTCTCTATTAAACTGGTAAAAGACCGCAATTTTTGCGGATCTTTCTATGTCAAGATTTTTCAACAAAACAGTTAAAATCGGTAGAATCTCACTTTTAGCCTTTTTTGTTGACAAATGGGAAAAATTTGAGATCTTCTTGAGAATTCCATCTTTGAGCTCTCTTTTTTGCTTTGTCTGGAATAAAAACTGCCAAGTTTGTGGGCGTTTGTATTTTGTAAAACCACTTTTAGTCTCTTCTCTCATTTGTTGGACTCCATTCGTCATTAGATAAGTTGCATACTTCCATAATCTGTAGAATTGCCTCTTTTTAACCCTGCTAATGAAGATATCCGCTCTTGAGAGTGCAAGATACCCCCTAAATAGATCCTCTCCAGAATACTCGAGTGGTAGATTTTCCTCAATCCACTGGATTAGATCTTCGGGCGATTCATCGAGAAGCATCGCATCACCATAGGGAGAGTAGTTTGTTTTGAAGATCTTCTGAAGAACTTTAAAAACGTCCACCTCTTGTGTTCTTTTGCTAACGATAACATCCTCAACACTTATCTCCTTCTTCCCCTCTGCAATCGCTTGCAAGTCGTTTATTGCAGCTCTCAAATCACCTCCCGCATTTTCTGCAATTTCTTGAAGCGCTTCTTTCTCGCACTCGATCCCTTCTCTTGCGCAGATCTCTTGAAGGACTTTTAAGATCTGCGTCTTTGTTAGCCTCCTAAACTCAATAAACTCACATAATTTCCTTAGCTCTGGAGAAAGCTGGTATGGATCATTTGCTATTAAAATGATCGGCTGTCTTGGCTTTCTTTTAATAATTCTTATTAGAGCACTTTCTCCCCCTACATCCTCTTTTTTATGTATGTTATCAACCTCATCAAGAACTATGAGTTTTAATCTACCTGATCTTGAGGACAAGAATTCTCCTTCATCGCTGATCGTTTCGTTAAATGCTCCTTCTCCAACTATCTTATTTATGATCTCCCAGTTTCGCTGATCACTTGCGTTCATCTCAACAAATTCCCATTTCATTGTATTTGCAATTGCCATCGCTAAGGAAGTTTTTCCAATTCCTGGAGGGCCAGCTAAAAGCAAGGGTTTCCATGCGCCCTTCTGCCAATTTTTAGCCCACTCCAATACTTTTGAAATCGTTTCTTTACCTGCCATGACGTCGTTCAAAGTCTTTGGGCGATATTTCTCAGTCCATAGCATTGGAAAATAGTGTTCTTGAAAGTATATCAAAGTTTGTGCTCTTAGTGTAATCTATTTATTCCTTGAAGAGCAGAGATAAAAAGCCCCCGTGGGGTAGCGGAGATCCTTAGGGGCTGCGGACTCCTAGACCCGGGTTCAATTCCCGGCGGGGGCATCTTTAAATTTCCAATCGTCTACTTCAGAAACTTCTTTTTCTGATTTTTAGCGATCAGAGTTAATTTTAATTTAAATAGTTGATCCTTCCGATAAGCTTTTCTACCGTTTTACCACGATCTTGTTCTTGGCGAACAATCGTTATTAGAGTTGGAAACTTTGAGTAAAAATCAATGAAGACTCAAAAAGTTTAATTAGCAATCGAATGATTTTCTGCATGAGACATCTGATCTCCATCGCAGATCTGAGTAAGAGGGAGATCCTTGAACTGCTAAACATCGCGATAAGGCTAAAGGAAGATCGAAAAAAAGGGATCTTTGAGGAAAAGCTGAAGAACAAGACGCTCGCAATGCTCTTCGAATTGCCTTCGACGAGAACAAGGATCTCTTTTGAAGTTGCGATGCTTGAGCTTGGCGGGAATGCTCTCTACCTGAACTGGAATGATCTACAGTTGGGCAGAGGAGAACCGATAAAAGATACTGCGAGAGTTATGAGCAGATATTTGCACGGGATCATGATAAGGGCAAGGAAGCATGAAACGATCGTTGAGCTTGCCAAATTTTCCTCAATTCCTGTCATAAATGGTTTAAGCAATCTTGAGCATCCTTGCCAAGTTCTTGCGGATCTTCTCACAATATATGAGCAAAAAGGCTTGAATGCAAAGATCACATGGCTCGGAGATGGAAATAATGTTTGCAATTCCTTAATTCTACTTTCCGCAATTTTAGGGTTTGAAATGGTTGTGGCTTGTCCAAAAGGCTACGAACCCTCTTTGCTTTCAAAAGCTTTAGAAATGGGTGGAAATGTAAGAATTGAGAGAGATCCGAAAAAAGCTGTTAGAAATGCGGACGTTCTTTACACAGACGTCTGGATCTCAATGGGGCAAGAAGCTGAAAAGGAGAAAAGGCTTAGAGACTTTAAAGGCTACGAGATCTCCTTAGATCTTGTTAAATTTGCCAACGATCCCATTGTAATGCACTGCATGCCCATGCATAGAGGAGAGGAGATCAGCGATGAGGTAATAGAGAGCAAAAATTCTGTGATCTATGAGCAAGCTGAAAACAGATTGCATATGCAGAAGGCGATACTTTTGAATTTCTTGGGCTGAAAGCATCAATCTTATTAGGCTATTTTTGACTTTTATAAATTTTCCTCAAGAAACCATTTGTCCTCGTTAGCAACCTCTAAATGACTGCAATAGCTTCAAATAGAATTCCATATTCTTCAAAAATCTCAGCGAGTTGCCAGAAGATTGCAAAAAGAACTATAGCAATGAAGTAATAAATGAACGCTTTAAAACTTCTAAGCTTTTTCAATGCTAAAATAAAAGCAAAGGGAATCGCTATTAAAGCTGAAATGCTCAAACCCACTTTTAAGCCTCGAAGCGCTTCTTGCAGAAAGCTCTCGCTTTGCAAAATTCCAATTGTCAAAGCAAAGCCAAGTCCAGAAAAAGCTGTAATTAGCCATAGAAGCCAGAAGGTTGCATCTTTCAATGGATTATAGCTTTTTGAACGAATTTTAACCCTTGTGTCTTCAATTGCTTTGCCAATGGATTCAATGCTGTAGCCAAAAAACCTTAGAATGAAAAGAGCTGATAAAAAAGTTGCAAGAGAAATTAAAAGTAGAGTGATCGCTATGAGTTGAAGCTTCTCATTAAACAAAGGGATCCTTAAAAGATTTAACTCCTGTGCCAGCCAAATAAGAGGTGTGAATGCGAGCAAGTAATAAAGCAGTAGTGTTTTTATGTTAGCTCTTTGCAGTTTCAAGGCGATGAATGCAAGAGAGCCCAGTAAAATCGTAATTAGGCTTGTGAATATGGAAAAGTAGTCGAATTCACCTTTTATAAGAAAGAGAATAGAATTCAAACAAAAAACCAAGCTTCCGAGCTTGATGAAAAAGGTTGGCTTAACTCCAAAGAAATATTCGTGCTTGTATTTCTCATACCTTTCAGTGTAGAGGACTTTGGAAATAAAACTTATTAAAGGAGATAGAAGGACAAAGGGAATCTGGAGGAATGTAATAGTCAGAACGAATGTTTCGAAAAGCGATGTTAGAGCAAAAATAGCATCTTCATAATATAAAATTGACAATGAAAAAATAAGCCAGATCGCTAAGGAGAAAACAATCAAAAATTCCAGATCATAAAAAAATTTCCATTCTCGTTCTCTTTCTGAATAAGGACGGAGAAGATCTGCAAATCTTGCTCTCTCAATTATTTCTGGAAGTGCTCTCAGATCTTTGAAATTATAGCCATGTTTGCTTATTATTACAAAGATACCACCAAAGATTACAATTAGGGCAACCACAAAACTTAAAAAGATCAATGGGAGCTTTTCATTAGTTAAATCCACTTTCTGAGCATGATAACTAACGATTACTAAGGATACGAAGATTAAAAGCATTACCATCGTAATAAAAGTCTTAAACACCTTTTTACCAGTTTTCAAATTTATCCCCCCGCAAAAATTGAGGTTAAATATTTCATTTCAAATTTGTAATCCAAAGCAGAACAGCTTCCATATTCGCAAAGGCTTTGATTGATAAACTGGAACCATTTGCTTAGACTTTGATTCACCTCTGTGATGTTTAAAATCTTTCTTCCATTTTCCATGCTCACCAATCTATGTTAAGCTATTGCAATATAAGCATTTTGCTATTTGATTGCATATAGAAAATGAATTTGATTGAAAATAAGAGTTTTTGATTTAGTAACACTTTTTTCTCAGAAAGCTTTGGAATTTAGACATTCATCACACCAAAATCTCAATTAGAAAAACCTTTACTTCAAAAATTATTTAATGGTAAAAATTAAAATTTTCGATGCCGAAATCAGATTCAAGTAGTGCTCAAAATCAAGAATATTGAAATCGTTAAAGCATGATCCCCACTTGGCAAAAAGAGGACTTCTTCATGATCTCATTCTTGAAGAAGAAAGTAAGATAAGTGTGGGTATGGAGATCAAATTATGATCGTTACACTGCTCACAGACTTTGGAGACTTCTATCCAGGAGTTATGAAAGGGGTGATATTGAGTTTAGCTCCAGAAGCAAGAATAGTCGATCTAACGCATTCAGTAGAGCCTCAAAATGTTTTTCAAGGAGCATTTTTGCTTTACCACTCCTACAGATATTTTAAAAATGCGATCCATGTTGCAGTCGTAGATCCTGGAGTGGGGAGTGAAAGAAGAGCAATAGTCGTTGAAACGAGAAATCACTTTTTCGTTGCCCCAGATAATGGCATAGTTTACCCTTCTGCAGTTTCTGATGGGATTCTAAGGATTTTTGAAATAGATAAAAGCATATCTGAACTCGTTGGTGGACTTTCAGCAACATTTCATGGCAGAGACATCTTTGCTCCAGCGGTTGCAATGATAATAAGGCGAGACTTTCGTTATTTCAGAGAGATCGAAGAAATTAAATCGCTAAACATTTTTGATTACTCTTATAAAGGTAGAATTTTGAGATGCAGAGTTCTCTATGTAGACAAGTTCGGAAATCTCATAACGAATGTTCCAGCAGAGCTTGTTAAGGGGGCAAAAGGCTTTTATCTTCAAGGTTTGAAGTTTCCCATGGTGAGGATTTACCAAGATGTTGGCATAGGAGAACCATTAGCGTTGATAGGAAGCTTTGGAACCTTGGAGTTGAGTATTAGGGAGGGAAATGCATCAAAATCTCTTGGCGTTTGTTCTGGGGAGATCGAATTGGAGGTATTGAGATGAACGAAAAAATTCTTGCTAAGATGATCGAATCCGTCAACAGGCATATGCCAGCAGTTACTAAAACTCTTGAAGAGCTTCTGAATGAAAAGGATCCGACGATCCTCGCAAAAGATGGAAATGAGTATTACATTGAATCTCAGGAGCTAAAATTCATAGCGAATTACGTCGAAGAAGAAGAGAGGAAGAGGTTTAGAATTCCCTTAATCCTCGAAATGTGCGAAATTGGTGGTGAAAGGGTTGTCTTTGTTCGAGATAAGTTACACATAGAGTTCATAAAAAAGGCATTTGGATTTGACCGAATGGTGAACGATAATCTAATGCTTTACCTTTACGAAATACCAGTGATTAGAAAAAAGCTCAGAACCGCAAGTCAAGTCATTTTTCGGGTGGAATTATGAGTCTTTTCGGCACAAATGGTGTTCGCGGAATTGCTAATGAAGAGTTAACCGCAGAGATGGCTCTCGACTTGGGCAAAGTAATAGCAACTCTAAAGCCAGGAAAAATTGCGGTTGCCTGCGATACAAGGATCTCAAGTCAGATGCTGAAATGTGCGGTTCTTGCGGGAATTATGTCCGCTGGTAGTGATGCAATTGACTTAGGAGTCGCTCCAACTCCTGCACTGCAATTTTATGCAAAAAGTAAAAGAGTTGCTGGAGTAATAGTGACTGCAAGCCATAATCCGAGAGAATACAATGGAATAAAGTTTGTTCAAGAAAATGGGGCGGAGTTCTTCAGAGAGATGGATGAGATTAGTGAAAGAATTTTTATGAGTAAGAGCTTCAAAATTGCAAAGTGGAACGAAGTGGGCTCACTTTTACGAGATGACTGTATTGAGCTCTATGTGAATGCTATTGTCGAAAGCGTAAGTTTAGACAAAAAATATCGCATAGTCGTTGACTGCGGGAATGGGGCGGGATGTTTTACAACTCCAGAAATTTTGAAAAGGCTTGATTGCGAAGTTTATGGAATCAATTGCAACCCAGATGGTAGATTTCCCGCAAGAGAGCCAGAGCCTGTTGAAAGATCGTTGAATTTACTGAAAAAAGCGGTTGTAGATTTCAAAGCGGATCTTGGGGTTGCTCATGATGGCGATGCGGACAGAGCGGTTTTTGTGAATGAGAAGGGGGAATTTGTTTCCGAAGATGCGATGTTGGCGTTGATAGCTAAGCACTACGTTGAAAAGCATGGTGGTGGTATCGTTGTAACTCCTGTCTCTTCCTCTCGTTGCGTCGAGGATGCGGTAAAAAGTGTCGGAGGAGAAGTGGTTTACACCGCAGTTGGTTCTCCAGTTGTTGCGAAAGTGATGCTCGAGAAGAATGCGGTATTTGGTGGTGAGGGAAATGGTGGACTAATTTTTCCAGAGCATTTGCTCGCAAGAGATGGTGGAATGAGCGTTGCAAAAGTTCTCCAACTTCTTGATGAGACTGGAAAAACTCTTAGCGAGCTTGTAAGCGAAATTCCTCGCTATTACATGATAAAGGGCAAAGTCGAGTGTAGAAACAAAGAAAAAGTTTTGGAAGAGCTGAGAAAGAAGTTTCCAGATGCGAATCATGTTGATGGAGTTAGGATTGATTTTGAAAAAGGCTGGCTTCTAATTCGCCCTTCTGGAACGGAACCGATTGCAAGGATCTATGCTGAGGGAAAAAGCAAAGAAAAAGCTGAAGAGCTTTATGCAGAAGGAGTAAGAGTTTTAAAGCAAATTCTTAGCTAAAAATCTCTTACTTGATCTTGCTCTACACCTATAAGGATTTTTTGATCGAAAATCAGAATAAGGGTAAAACGGGCTTTTCAAAGTTTTTGCCTAAAGAGCAAAAGATTTAATATTACAAATGCTGGAGAACAATCATGGTGGAAAGGGTTAGAGATCGGGAGCATCATGAGAGGTTATTTAAAGCCTCGATGAGTCCTACAAGGCGTGAAATCGTCTCTGCTATTGGCATACATGGAAAAACGATGGAAGAGTTAAAGAAAACTCTAAATTTATCAGAATTTCAGCTCAAATTCAACCTTGATTGGCTAATAAAGGAGGGGTTTGTAAAGGAAGAAGGAGGGAAGTTCAAGCTTACTGAAGACGGAATAGAACTGCTTGAAGCGGGCTAAGCGTAGAAAATCTAAACTTAGCGTTTAAATAAATTAAAAAATTTATTTGTTTATTGCGTATATCCAAACTTCTCAAACATCTTTGCCAGCTTCCCCTCTTTCAACGTTTTGGTTGGCTTAAAGATCTGTTTGCCATAGAATTTTGCAAGTTCTTCAAGTCTAGCAGCTATTTCAACGTCTTTGAGATTTCTTGCCAGCTCGAATGGTCCAAAGGGTCTGTTATACCCAAGCTTTAACGCGGTATCAACATCTTGAGGAGTTGCTACGCCCATCTCAACGAGCTTTACCGCTTCGTTGATCTCGACAAACATAAAGTCCATCGGATTGATTTTTTCTGAGGCTTTGCTCAGATCGATCTGTGGTCTTCCCTTACTCCAGTCATACCAGCCCTTACCACTCTTCGCTCCGAGTTTGTTCTCTTTTACCATCTTCTCCAAGAACTCTGGTGGTTTGTAGTCAGATCCGATCGTTTTCTCGTAGTATTTGAGTATGTGGTATTGAGTATCGATGCCCACGTAGTCCATGAGCTCAAATGGTCCCATTGGCTGACCCATGCTCTTCATCTTCGCATCAACTTCCTCAGGTGTGGCAACGCCCTTTTCAAGAATTCCTAAAAGTAGAACACTCGTCGGAGCTGCCACTCTGTTTGCAATGAATCCCGGCACATCCTTTTCAACTCTTACAGGCACCTTTCCTAAGCTTTTCACATAATCTACAAGTAGCTTCATAACTTCTTCGCTCGTCTTCTCTCCTCTTATAACCTCTACGAGTCTCATTAAGATCACTGGATTGAAGAAATGCAAGCCAGCAAACTTATCTTGTCTCTTAGTCGCTTTTGAAAGCTCTGTAATGCTCATCGTTGAGGTATTGCTTGTAAATATACAATCTGGCTTTGCGAACTTATCGCATTCTTTGAAGGTTTGAACTTTCAGATCGAAGATCTCTGGAATAGCCTCGATCACAAGATCCGCATCTTTTACCGCTTCTTCCAGACTGAGAACTGGTTTAATTCTTGCAAGAATTTTGTCTGCAGGCTCCTTCAACTTTCCTTTTGCTTCCATTTTCTGAAGGCTGTCCTTTATCATGTTCATTCCTTTATCTAAGAACTCCTGCTTTATGTCTCTCATCTTTACTTCATATCCCGCCATTGCACTTACTTCTGCAATTCCATGACCCATCAATCCCGCTCCAAGAACTGCAATCTTCTTTATTTTCCCCTTCGCCTCCATACACTTTCACCAACTGAAATTCGGTTACTTAACTTAATAATCCTTTCTTTTTTTATCAAGAATTAGGTCACGATCTCACTGAGCCTTTCAAGTTCCATTGCCTTCCTTATTTCAAGCATGCTCAAGTCAAGTGGATCTTCGATCTTAACTCCATGCTTAATGGACAAATTCCTCATTTCAGGCGAAGTTGGACCAATTGCTGGATCCCCTGGAACTCTGAAAGAGACATCGAAGACTACGAACTCAAGTTCATCTCTTGGTGAGTAAGCAATTGCTCCTTGAAGCCCAAAGAGCCCTATGATCCCCGGTGGGAATTCTTCTCTGCAAGTATCAATGAGCCTCTCAGCATAATCATAAACGACTTCTTGCTTACTCTCTCTCATAGTAACTCCAAAATGCCCTATTTCTTCATTCTTTACAGGAACATTGATCTTAAGCTGTTCTCTTGCGGGTAAATTCAGAAATCCTTGCAAATTCACCTGTCTTCGATCGCTGAAGCCAACGAAGTCAAAGTTACCCAAGACGTCTTTTAAAGCATAGCTATGGAAGTTTGCATTGAATCTTGCTCCAAGAACGTATTCTTCTATTCTTGCCTTTCTTAGCCCTTCTTCACTGATAATTCCAGCCTTTATTAGCTCCTCAGCCTGCTGATAGTAGTCTTCTGGCGAAACCGCATAGAAAAATGCCCTCTCCAAGGGGTTCTTTGCCTGCTGAACCTTAACGATCACAAGTCTATCGATTTGCTCAGGCGATTTGAACTCAATTGGAATTCTTATTTTAGCTTTTTCAAGCAAGTAATACTGATTCTTAGCCTCGTTTCTCTCTTCTGCTCTCAAGAGATACCTATTTCCATAGATCGGCACCTTTAACTTCTTCTCTATGTTCTCATATCCGACGTAAACCGCAAAACTTCTGTTTGGAATTAGAATTGTGTTGAGCTCAATTAGCTTCTCCTGCACCTCTTCATTGACCATCTCTTTGAAGGACTCGAGAGTTATAATATGGTCGTAAAGGTGTCTATTGAATTTAGTGTATAACTTCTCTCTTCCCTTCTGAACAACAATTGCAGTCTTAAAACCCCAGGCTTTTGCTGAAACCCCGATCTCCTTTGCAGAATGGGAGCCGAAGATTGCAATTGTGACATCCTTATAATCTTCAACCAATTTTCTTGGATCCATAAGATCGCTTTTTCACACTCTAAATTATCTTTACTATTCTCTCGTGGAGTTCGTAAAGTCTGTGGGCAAAATCTCTGAGAATATCTGAATCTTCTAAGCGGTCTATAAACTTATTAGGAATTTTTTCTATCCCCTCAGCACCCTTTATAGCTCCAGTTATTGAAGAAATTGAATCTGTGTCTCCTCCAGAATTTGCGGACTTTAGAACAGCGCTTTCAAAATCCTTTGATGAGAAAACACAGTAAAAGCTCATTGGAATCACATCAAGAACTGAGATCGAATTTCCAAGCTTTTCAACCGCTATTTCAAGCTCTTCATCTCTTAACTCGTATGCATATTGTATTTTATCCGAGAGTAGAAGATCGTATTTTTCAACTCTCTTCGAGACTTCTTCAAGCATCTCTTCATCGCTAAATTCAAGAACTTTACAAGCGATGGCAATTGCAACCGCTACCGCTCCCGCTATTGCTGTATTGCCTTTATGTGTAATACTGGAGGAGATCTCAGCGTAACTTTCTACAAGATTGAAGTTGAAGTGATAAACTAACCCAATTGGTGCAACTCTCATAGCGGAGCCACATGTGTCAGAAATAACCCCGGAATTTTTCCAACTCATTCCACGCAGTAGGTTGATCACCGCAATTCTTGTTGTTGGACCAACCCTTCTTCCACCAGACAAATACCATTTCTTTAGCTTTTCAGCAAAGTTTTCAGGATCAAAATAAGTTGTCTCGAGTAAAGATTCTGCGAGGAGTATTGTCTGCTCTGTGTCATCTGTCCACTGTCCCGCCTTTAGATCGCCGTAAGGAGATGGAAGAAAATCTCTGATCTCGCCATATAATTGCTTGATCTTCTCCCTACTCATCCCTTCTGCGGGCATTCCAAGCGCATCACCGATTGCGAGTCCAAGAATGCAACCTTCAAACTCTTCAACCACATGTTTTGCTTGGAAAGGAGCTTTTTAAAATTTTTCAAATGGGACTAAATTGAGAGATTTTTGTTTCAAACGAAAATTATATTTGCTCATATCCAAACTGAGATGAGTATGAAGAATTTCAAAATAATTCTGCTACTTGTCGTATTACTTTCGGCTTGTGTAGAAAAACAAAAGATGGAAGAGCAGAAAGAAATTTATGATAGATGTCTTGAAGAGCTCAAAAACGAAAAAGATCCAAGTCTCAAATTTCTTGGAGTTGAAAAACAACAGTTTGATGAAAAATTGATAGAGGTGTGCTGTGCAAAAGTTACCGGTGAAAATGGAACGGTAAAGTATTGTTTCGAACCTGTGATCTCCAAACTCAGCCCAGTTTACTACCGAAACATTGTTTTTTGGAAATTGGAAGGAGAAAGAGAGATAAAAGTGTTGGAAGGCTATGAAAAGGACAATAAATTCTGGTGGAAATCCTATGATGAAGAGGGAAAATTGACGGGAGTTGTGGAGTATTACATGGGTAAAGAGGATCTCTGTGCAAAAATCTTCGACTCAAAGGGTGTTCTCATTGGAGATACTTGCAAATGATTGAAAAATAAAAAATTTAGTTCAATTTAGATTTGACTATGTTATACACGGTTGTGTCGGTGAGCATTGCAATGTGTCCGCAATACACTGCTCTGTTGTCACATCCTTGGAGTTGTGGAGAAGTAGATGGCTGGACAAGCTCATCGATTGGACTATATATAGAGGTGCATTGAATTCCCGCCGGGACTTCTGGTGGTCTGTTGAGCATTGTCAGGAACGAGCTCCCAATCCTCATGTCGCCGTATAGTGCATAGATCGTTCCATGGTGTGGGGAGCCGAGGGTTATGTAGTCATCAACATTCGCTGCTCCACCCATGTATTTCAGGTAATACCTTGTGCTCAATCCACCCATGCTGTGGGCAACGATGTCGATCTTGCTCGCTCCAGTGGTTCTCTTTATAGCATTAACCCAGTTAGCAACTTCCTGCGCATTTCTAACATTTGCGCCACTGCTCATATCCAATGGGTTCGAGAATGTATAGGCAAAGAGTTTATTGCTTGGCCATCCATCCGCAACGAGCCTTGCAATCATCGTGTTCCAATTCGATGCTGAGCCAGAAAGCCCATGCACAAACAAAACCGGATCCTTTGCCTGCACAACGACAGGCGACATCACTAAAGCCAACAATATTCCAAGAGCTAAAGCTTCTTTTTTCAAGTTTCCACCTCCATAGTCTTTCGTTGCTAATTGATTAGATATATAAAGATTACGGTTTTTCATGTAGAAAAATTACAATTATTATTGTAATGATATGTATACACTTTTTAGCTAACTAAAAAACTTTCAGAAATATGAAAAAATTTATATAGTAGCGATCAACTCATTCCAAGCACGATCCTCTCGTAATCCTTTTCGATCTCCGTTAACAATTTTTCTTTGCTGATACCACGCTGATAGGCTAAGAAGCTTAGTCCTCCAGCACCAACACCTTCTTTGACAAAACCTTCTGCATAAGCTCTCAAGCCCGGATATTTGGAATTTTTCAACGGAATCTCAGCAACGTGAACCTTGCAAGGAGCGAGCGAGAGATCCGCGCTTTTATCCTTGGCTACAAACTCTGTCGTTGCAATCTCGATCTCGCATTCAAGCATTCTTTTTGCCAAGTTTGCTATTGCGACCATCTGTGTTCCGCCAGCGAGCAAGGCTTTTCTGCATCCACTCAAAATTCCTAATACGCCAGCAATAACTGGATCGCCAACCGCTGAGATGATCTCGATTGGATCCTTGCTTTGAACCCTCTTAACCGCATCTTCAATAACCTTTCGCTTTAACTCAATTGGATTAGTGGGCATGCTTGAAGAAACCCTTGGTTCAAATCCAAGAGCTCTTAACACAGCTCCTGCGGTTGTTGTGCCAGCAGGAATGCTTTCACCAATAATCACGAGATCTGCAAGCTTAGATAATTGCTCTCCCAAAATTTTGCCATTTTCAATGACTCTCCTCACGTCTTCAATGCTCATCGCTCTCTCGATTGAGATGTTTCCACCCACAGGAGCATGAAGTGTTAGATGGGGGATCTTTGGTTTGACCATCAGTCCTGAATCCACAACCAAAATCGGAATCTTTGTGAGTCTCAAGGCGGTGTAGGAGATCAAAGCGGGAGTTGGCTTTCCATCTGGGGTTGCGGGAACAGAGCTTATGCTCAGACACTTCCCATGGTAGAGCAGTTCCGCATCAGCGGGTGGTGTGTATTTAACAAGCTCAGGATTCGCTCCAGCAACCGTTATTCCTGGAACCTCCGCAGTCCTCGTATTTCCTATCACGAGGGTGAAGAGCACCCTTCCATTCACCAAATCCAAAATTTTTGACATGAAATCCATGCATTCTAACGAAATTTATGCCTTTCCATTTTCCAAAAAATGAATAATAGGAATATTCAATACATTAAATTTTCAAAAAGTTTATATATCCTCTGCCTCTTGCAACACCATGAAAACGATCGAGGAGATCAACGAGAAGATAAGGCGAGGAGAAGTTTGTGTTGTCACCGCTACGGAAATGAAGGAAATAACTTCTCAGCTTAATCCAGAAGAGGTTGTAAAAGAGGTAGATGTAGTCACTACAGGAACCTTTGGAGCGATGTGCTCAACTGGAGCTTTCGTTAATTTTGGTCATTCCGATCCTCCGATAAAGTTCAAGAAAGTGTGGTTGAATGATGTTGAAGCTTACGCTGGCTTAGCAGCGGTTGATGCATTCATTGGGGCAACCAAACCATCGGAAACGAGAGAGCTATATGGTGGAGCTCATGTGATCGAGGAGCTTGTAGCTGGAAAGGAAGTGGAATTGAGAGCAATAGGTTTTGGAACTGATTGTTATCCAAGAAAAGAGATAGAGACAAGCGTTTCACTTGAAGATGTTAATCAGGCGGAGATGGTAAATCCAAGGAACGCTTATCAACGATACAGAGCTGCGACTAATTCTTCTGACAAGCTTTTAAGAACTTACATGGGCACTCTGTTGCCTAATTTTGGAAATGTCACATTTGCTGGCACAGGCGAGATTTCGCCATTGAACAACGATCCCGAGTTCCGCACGATTGGAATTGGAACAAGGATCTTCCTTTGCGGAGCTAAAGGATATGTGATCGGCGAAGGAACTCAGCACTCACCACCTTTTGGAACGCTGATGGTTAAAGGCAGTCTAAGAGAAATGAAGCCTGAGTTTCTAAAGGCTTGCTACTTCCCTGGCTACGCTCCATCGATCTATCTTGGCATTGGAATACCGATTCCCGTGCTCGATGAAGAAATTGCGAGAGCTCTTGCTGTAAGAGATCATGAGATCAAAACAACGATCATCGACTTTGGAGTTGCGAGGCGACAGAGACCTGTGGTGAGAGAAGTGAGTTATGCGGAGCTTAAAAGTGGAAAAGTTGAAATTAACGGCGAAGAAGTTCGAGTTTCTCCGCTTTCGAGCTATTACATGGCTGAAAAAGTGATGAGAGAGCTGAAGAAAATGATTGAGAGGGGAGAATTTTTGCTTTCCACACCAGTTGAGAGAATAAAGCGGACAGAAGTTTTTAAGCCAATGAAACAGAAAGAGATCAAAATTGTTAAAGACGTTATGGTGAAAGCGGTAACGATCGAAGAAGATTCGAGCATAGAAACTGCTGCAAAGCTTATGATCGAGAAAAACGTCAATCATCTGCCAGTGATTGATCGAGAAAATGTTCTTAGGGGGATAGTCACTTCTTGGGACATTGCAAAGGCGGTTATGAAAAAGACTTCCAAAGTTGCGGATATAATGACGAGGGAAGTGGTGACTGTTTATCCAGAGGATCCAATAGCCATAGCGGTTAGTAAGCTTGAGAAGTTTGACATCTCCGCATTGCCCGTTATAGATGCAAGAAGGAAAGTGCTTGGGATTGTGACGAGTGAGGCTTTAAGCAAGCTTTTGGGGAGGTGAGAAAATGCTTCTGCTTTTGAGATTTGATGCAAAGACTGTTAGAGAGCCAATAATTTCTCTCACTGCAATAAAAACTGGGGCATTGATAAATATACTAAAAGCGGATGTTGGAGCAAGGAAAGGGGAACTGATCGTAGAAGTTCCAGAAGATAAGGCAAAAGAAGTCTTAGAAGTTTTAAAGAAGATGGGCGTAGACATTCAAGAGATAACGAAGTCAATAGCAAGAAATGACAACTGCGTTCACTGTGGAGCTTGTGTAAGCATTTGTCCAACAGAGGTTTTTTATCTAAATGGAGAGAATAAAGTAGAATTGAGAGCGGAGAAATGCATACACTGCGGAGCTTGTGTAAAGGTTTGCCCAACTATGGCTCTTTACTTCCCGATTTAATTTTTTCAAGCATCTCTAAATAAGATAATCTGACACTCTCAGCCTTTGTGTATCCAAGCATTTCTGCAATTTTGAAGATCTCCTCCTTTTTTTCCAATCCCCCTTCGACTTCGATCTCTATGAAATCTCCAAGTCCTTCAACAGAGTCAACGCAAATTATTGCATTGTCCATTCTATAGATCTTTCTGAGCTTTTTTACGGTTCTGAATTTCTTAAAACCTAAAAATTCTAATAGCTTCAAAGTTTCCTCAAAATCGTTCACAACAACATTCACCTCTTCCCTGCTCTTTGTCTCCGCGTCTATCTTAGGACCTTTATAGGTTAGCTTAACCTTTTTCTCTACCCTTAACCTTAGAGCTTCATCAGTTTTAGCGAAATCCCTACATGGATGATTCAAGTAGACATCAAACTCTTCTTTTTCCTCAAAAAACTTTGCAATCTTCTTGATCTTCTCTTCAACTCCTGGCTTAAGTCTGAACTTAGCTTCAACTTCCATGGTTGGAATTTTGAGTAAAGTTTAAAACCCTGTTTGTTTTAGCTATACAGAAAATTCTTATAACCAGTATGAGCATAGATTATCTGAAGCTGGGGTTGCCGAGTGGTAAGGCGACAGCCTG
>JANXDV010000019.1 GCA_025058955.1 Archaeoglobaceae archaeon
CTTTTTCTGATCCATGGGTGTAATTGAAGAATTTATTTAAATACTTTTTTAAATTTATTTGCAACTCTATATTTCCAAAATTTTTTTCCTAAGCTCTGCAGACGAGATTGAGAACTCAAAAGCTCTTAAATACTTAAGTTCTGAAATTTAAGAAGTGTTACTAAATCAAAAACTCTTATTTTCAATCAAATTCATTTTCTATATGCAAGCAAATAGCAAAATGCTTATATATTGCGACATCTTAGCATATATTGGTGAGAGCATGGCAGTGGTTAGGAGATTAATTGGTCTTTTTCTGATTTTAGTCATGCTCGGTAGCATTGTAAGCCCAGCGATGGCTAAAAAGAAACTTTCAGTGAATGCGAAGAAATAAAGCTGAAAAGAATCGTTGAAGTAGAGATGATGAATGGAAGAAAGATTTTAAAAATCACAGAGGTGAATCAAAGTCTAAGCAAATGGTTCCAGTTTAGCAATCAAAGCCTTTGCGAATATGGAAGCTGTTCATCTTTGGATTACAAATTTGAAATGAAAGAAGTCTACAATAGCTCTTTGAATGGAAAAAAGCTTGTTTTAATTGAAGCAAGAGTTTACAATGAAAGCAGTAGTTTTGAATTCAAAATTTTAAGCTACTTCGCTGAAACCGCTTTATACAACTTCAGCTTGATAACAAGAATTATTAGAATTGATGAAGAGAATTACTTCTCCACCGCAATTAATCTCGCTCCAAAAGAGAATAAATTGGCTCCTTTTGCAGATCTTATTGAAATAAAAAGCAAGGCTAAGCTTTCAGAGCACTATAGAATTTTGGCTGAAGTTCTTAATGAAATTAGAAAGAAAGATGAGACGAGCTGGGTTTGGAATAAAGCGAAGAATGAGCTTGGTTATCTTAGCAGAGTCTTAGAGAAGAATTTGACAAATTACAACGTTGAAGGAAGAGGAAATGCATTTGTTATGGACTTAAACTGGAATTCTCTGCTCTGCGACGCTTGTAAATGGCTTATAACTCAATTATGCTCCGGAGCTATAAGCAGAGGTTGCTTAGTAGGATGCATATCTCTCTGTAGTAGAATTCCACATCCAATTGGAATTGTAGCTTGCAGTGGGATCTGTTACGTTTTGTGCAGATATTCTACAAAGGAACTCTGTGAAAGTCCAAGTGATCTCATCTGTAAGCGTGCGGGTTATTGCGGGTGAGCTTTTATGAAGTTCTCTAAGAGGGATCTAATCGGAATCATTCTCTCCTTCCTCTTTTTATCTACTTCCGCATTCGCATTTGCAATTGATTCCGCCTTACTTAACTTAGCCCTCGCCTCCTTAATACTTTTCTTCTTAACTCTACTAATTCTCGCTCTCTGGGATCTCTTTGCTAAAAGCAGATTCAGCTTCACCGCTCTTGCCTTTATCTTAGTCTTCATATTGCTCTTCACATCGATACCACAGATCTTTCTACTCATTCTCTTCTTCTCTCTCATAGCTTTCGACATTGCAAAGCTCAGAAGTTTTAAAGCGTTCATTTATTACTCCCTTGCCATAGTTCTTTTTGCAATCTTCTGGCAACTCGCCGAGATTTTTGAAGAATATGGAATTCTATTTGAAGCTATTGCAGTCGTCTCTTTTGCATTCTTTGCTTTCTACTATCCATTTTTAAAGGTTAGAAGAGCGGTTTAGAGTTTTCGAATCTTCTACTCTCTTTTTTGTCAATAATTTGATAAATAAAGAGCTTGCAGGAGCACTTCTATACTTCTGCTTGCCATTGTGCTTTACTCAAAATTTCGATTTTTAAAATATTACGATAGTGTTAAAAACTCTCCAACCTTTTCCTTTTATGCGTTCTACAGAGATCACACCAGAGAAGGATGGAGAGCAAGTTAAGGTCGCAGGTTGGGTTCATGAAGTTAGGGATCTTGGTGGACTCGTTTTCATAGTCCTAAGGGATCGTGAAGGCTTCTTGCAGATCACACTACCGAAAAAGGTGATTGAGCGTGAGACTTTCAATAGGGCAAGAAAGATCAGCAGAGAGAGTGTTATAAAGGTTGAAGGAGTAGTTAAGAAAGAAGAAAAGGCTCCAAATGGCTTTGAAATAATTCCAAAGACAATTGAAGTTTTAAACGAAAGTTTAGCTCCTTTGCCATTAGAGGTGACCGAGAAAGTTCCTGCTGATCTCGATACGAGGCTTGATAACAGGTTTATAGATCTTAGAAGACCAAAGATCAATGCGATCTTCAGAATTAAGAGCCAAGTAGTGCGAAGCATAAGAGAGTTCCTTTACGAGGAGGGATTTATAGAAGTTCAAACACCAAAGATCGTTTCCACTGCTACAGAAGGTGGAACGGAGCTTTTTCCAATAAGCTACTTTGAGAAGGAAGCCTTTCTAAATCAGAGCCCACAGCTATACAAGCAAATTATGATGTCCGCTGGTTTTGAAAAAGTCTTTGAAATTGGTCCAATCTTTAGAGCGGAGGAGCACAACACGACAAGACATCTGAATGAAGCAACTTCCATCGATATAGAAATGAGCTTCACAGATCACGAAGGAGTTATGAAAATTCTGGAGAGATTAATAGCGAGAGTTTATGCAGATGTGCTCGAGAAGTGTGGAAAATTCCTCCAGATTCTTGAATTAAATCTTGAAGTTCCAAAAATTCCATTTCCGAGAATTAGCTATAGTTCCGCATTAGAAATCGTAAGAAGATCGCGAGAAATTCCTTGGGGAGAAGATCTCGACCTTCAAGCTCTTAAAATTCTTGGTGCAGAAATTGGTGGTTTATATTTCATAACTGATTGGCCCACAAAGATCAAGCCATTCTACGTTATGACATTTGAAGATGAAAGGATCAGCAAGAGCTTTGACTTAATGCATGGCTATATAGAGCTTGCAAGTGGAGCTCAAAGAGAGCATAGATACGAAAGGCTTGTTGAGAACATAAAAGCCAAAGGATTACATCCGGAGAGCTTTGAGTTCTACCTAAAGGCATTCCGCTACGGCATGCCACCGCATGCTGGTTGGGGACTTGGGCTTGAGAGACTTTTAATGGCTATGCTCAATTTGGGTAATATAAGGGAAGCGATGCTTTTCCCAAGAGATCGAACAAGAATTTCTCCATGAATTAGTTGAGTTCACAGAAATATGCTCAACTTAAATTCCGCTTATTTTTTGAGAAAAAGTCATTTCTACACAAATTTTCTCCAAAAAGGTATTTGTTAATAATTAAATTTTTGACACAACCAGTTTTAAATCATGATAAAGAGCGTTAACTTTATATATTCTTTATCAGTATAATTTTGGGGGGTGTGCTTTGAGACCTCTACTGTTGGGGTTGTTTTTCTCTCTTGTAGGCTTTGTCCTATGGTGTTTTTCAGTTTTTTAGCTGTCTTTGCAAAGGTAACTGGAACTGGAAATGCTTGGAGCTCAATCTTTCTTGTAACTTTTGGCATTCTTTTCTTCTTCAGCTTGCCAATTGGTGCAATCTTTGATTTTTCGAAAAAATGGACTAAGCTGCGCTATTTAGGTTATGCGCTGATATTTTTTGCCATAATTCTCTGGGTTGGAGCACTTTCACATGAAATCGGCGAGAAAGCCAGTGATCCGATGCCGATAAAGATCAGGGGTTTGAACATAGTAAAGGAGGGACCATATGCGGAATACGTCTCGGCATATTCAATTCCTCCATTAACTGCACAGTATGGCGAGTTTAGTTTGGACATTTCAGTGGTTTATTTCAGACCAATAATGGGTCCAGAAAGTGTAGAATTGCAGGAAATCAGCGTATTAACAAATGGTTTTGAGCTAAAGGACGTTAAGCCTTCGCTACCATTTAGAGTAGGCGATTCTACACTCACATTCACGTTAACCCTTAAGGGACCACAAGAAGGATTTGAAGGACCAATTACCCTAAAAATCAGCTTAAGTTGAAAAACATGGAAGTAAAGCCCTCTCAGCTAATAAAAAATGCGGAAGAGATTAGAAGAGCTGAAAAAGCTCTGAATGAATTATATTATGATAATAAAGAAAAAATGATGATATTGCAGACTTGCAACCAACATTTGCCTAAGATTAAGAAAAAGACACATAGGGGACAATTGAAGATCTTGGCATTCTCTGATTATAGAACGCAGAGAATCGATGAGCTAATACATTTTTTAAAGCATCTTGAAGAAAAACCTGACCTGATAATTTATGCTGGCGATGATGTGGATAGGTTCGCTCCTTTACCAGAAAAATTACTCCGTGAAGAGATTCAGAAGTATTTCCGTTACACCGATAATCTTGAGTTGATGAGTGTCGTGATTTCAGACGGGCGAAGCAGTTACAGTTCTCGTTACGATTATATCCTTCGACTACCTAAAAATACAGATGAAGACAAGGCTAAAAGCAGAATTTTCGAAATTATAGAATTTATTGATAAAATTTATAATAAACTTTGTGAAAACAAAAAATTGCTCAAAGAAGATTTGGGAGAATTAATTGCAAAATATTCAACTTTTCAATTAATGCGAAAGAGAACTGAAGTAGGAATAACGGAGATAGTAGATAGTAGTATGGGAACCACCATAATATTCTTGCGTGAAGACGCTTCGGGTAGTTATAGTCATTATCTCCGTTTGGGTTATTTTGATCTTTACGAATCGTTCAAACTTAAACCTTCCATTAATGTTAAAAAGTTCGGTGAAGATCGTGATTATTCTTACTTCCATGTTTCCGTAGGTGAGCCGAAACGCAATTTATTCGAGGAATTGGCGAGCTATGCAAAATATGGGCTACTTGCAATAATAGGCAACGATAATAATTTTGCTGACAGATTTCGGATTTATGGTAAGAAGGTTTACGAAATTCATAACACTTGGATCGAGATAGGCTCAGTTCTTATCATTGGAATTGAAGGATCTACATGCGGAATGGGACCTTCTGGCAATTACAGTGAGGGAAGCGTGAGGTTAAGACTTGAATTAGCACGAAAGTTCTCTGGGGATAAGAAGCTGTTGATAGTATCTCACTCGCCTCCAAGAGGTGTGCTGGATAGAGCTATGCGCTTTGGTGAAGCGAGTGTTGGTAGTCTGGCGCTGAGAGATTTTCTGGAGGAGAGCAAAAATATTACGCTTGTTGTTTGCGGGCATGTGCATAGGTGTGGTGGGAAGAATGAGAAAATCAACAATGCAACAATTGTAAACGTAAGCTCACATGACGATCCATTTAGTAGGGCAAACTTAGCATGGATTGTTCTGGATTGGAATGGAGAAGTCAAAGAGATAAAGTGGTTTAAATTGCCTTCACTTGTAGAAACGATCTTGAAAGAATATAAAGGTGAAGAAAGGTCCCTTCTCCTTCAAAAAGAAATTGGACTTTCAAAAAATGAAGCAATAACTCTTGTGATAGCTTATCACAAGCATGGCAATAGATTGCTCGAAGATCTTCCAGAATTGGCTAATATCAAGTATCGCTACGGATTTTGGTGGAGTAGTGTGTTTAAACTCTACGATTATGGTGTTAAAACGCCTGAATCGATAACTAAAACTGTCTACGAAAAAATTCTTAGAGATAGCAGTGGACTTGAAAAAATTCAAGTAGAAAAAGCATATATTAAGATACTAAGAGAAAGAGAAAAAGGGATATACTTATTCAGCCCAATTCCAATTCCAGATCTCGAGCGGATCGTTATCTTTGACACTGAATACAGTGGGAGCACTGGAGTTCTTTATGGATTTCTGGATATAGAATCTGGCGAATTCAAACAGTTCTGGTTTGATGAAAAACCTAAAGCAAAAGAATATCTTCAAAATAAGCTTAACAAGATCTTTGTGCATTGGGGCGGTTCAGACAAGTTTATACTTCAGAAAGATCTTTGTTTTCAGGTTTCAACTCTTGATTTGTTATATTTTGTTCAAAAAAGCCTTATAGCTCCCATATCCTCTGCAACTCTCCGTGAGGTTCATGACGTTTTGTATGGTGTGTTGGAGGACGAATTCTGGAAACACTCTTTCTATGAGATGGATGGGTTTTATAAACTCATGTTGTGCAACAGAATTCTTAGAGAACCAAGTGATGCAGAAGCTCGAGAAAAACTTGCATCTGCAAATAAAGCAGACATTTTAGCATTAAAACATATAATCGAGAAAATCGGGCAAATCAATAGCGGTATTGAACTTAAAATGTAAAGCAAGCGCAGGAGAATAGCGGAAACTTCAGCTATGGTAAACCTCCTCACGCATCTAAGCTTTGAAAGTATCCTTATCCGATCTTCTCGAGAGTCTACTCAGCTTTTTTAGAAATGGCGTGAAATAAAAAATTCGACTGAAAAGATAGATTTACCGTTTCAAAACAACTCAAAAAGCTGAAGAAGTCGCAAAACTATTGGAAGAGACTCAATGAAATTCTGTGCTTTTAGCTATATTAATAGCGCCCGGGCCGGGATTTGAACCCGGGGCGTGGGCTCGACAGGCCCACATGTTGGGCCGGACTACACCACCCGGGCTTGAAGGCATTAAGGCTGAAGATTTTTAAATTTTTGCACTTCTTTTTGGTGACTAATCATGGGTATAGATTGCCAGCACTTCCTCGTTAGCTTTTTCAATCTTGCAAAATCCAAATCTTTCGAACTGCACAACTTTACCAATCTCCTTCTCAACACCCCTTTCAACAAAACCATCCCAAATTTTTTCTCCAACGACTCTGCATTTCTTCACTTGGTTTTTCGGAAGCCAGTGAATTATATTCTTTCCTTTTTTAGCTTCAAGGAGTTCATAGCTAACAAATTCAGCTTTTTCATCTAAAATAACGTTGCAGAAGTCCTTTAACCTGACATTTTCTCCTTTTAGCTTTTCAAAATCCTCTCTTGAAATATAAATTCTCCTTTCTCCATGAAGCACTCTTTTTTCCTTTGAATTCGGATTCAGTGGAATTTCAACCTGTTTTTCTTCTGGTAAACCCTTTATTTCGATTTCAATTGGATCTGCGACGAAGAAATACCGATTTGCAATTGGATCCACTATTTTTCTGTTCTCCGCATACAAGCTCTTCATGCTTACATTTACTTCGCTCTCGCTAAGTCCAAGAGCTAAATAGAACCTTCTTATTGCCTCAGCAGTGATTCCACGCCTTCTCAAAGCTTTTACTGTCGGTAATCTCGGATCGTCCCATCCCGCATAATTTCCCGCTTCAATTTCCCTCCTTATGAGAGAAGTTGAAAGCTTTCCAAACTCCAGAACGTTAACCCTTCCCCAGTGGATTGTGATCGGATATCTCCAGCCAAAGTATTCGTAGATGTATCTCTGCCTAAGCTCCGAATCTCTCAAGTCTTTACCCCTTAGAATGTGCGTAGTCTTGCACAGATGATCCTCGATAGCGGACTCAAAGTCGAGCATTGGATAAACACAGTATTTGTCTCCAACAAGCGGATGGGGAGTGTATATGATCCTGAAAGCTACCCAATCTCTCACAGCGGGATCCTTATGTGTCATGTCGGTTTTAATTCTTAGAACAACTTCTCCTTCATCGTAAGCTCCCTCGAGCATCTTTTCCCATACTTCCAAATTGTCTTCTACAGCATTATTTCTGTGAGAGCACGCTATTCCACCATCGCGATACTTTTTGAACTCCTCTTTTTTACAAAAACAGGCATAGGCTCCTCCAAGTTCAATGAGCTTCTTAGCATAATCGTAGTAGAGATGAATTCGCTTTGAAGCGTATATGATCTCGTCAGGCTTATAACCAAGCCACTCAAAATCTTCGATATACCAATCGTAGGCTTCCAAAATTGGTCTTTTCGTCTTTGGATCTGTGTCATCGAATCTTAGTATATACTTCCCTTTGTAATCTCTGCAGTATTCTCCGTTTATTATTATCCCTCTTGCAGATCCAAGCGTTGGCGGACCATTTGGGTTTGGGGCAAATCTCATTATTACTTTTCCAACTTCTGCTTCAGGCAATGGCGGTAATTTGAGCTCTCTCTCTTCCTTCTTTTTCTCTTCTGAAGCATATTTGCTTATCAGAGCTTTTTTATCTTCTTCGCTCAGACTTTCGAATTCCTTTATACAATCTTTTACGAGCTGGATCACTTCTTTAACTTTGGATTTCAACTCAGGATTTTCAGCAATTACTTTGCCTATTACAGCCTTTTCATCAGGTTTTCCGTATTTTGCGGAGTTTATCGCAATGTATTTCATTATGATTTCCTTCACAACTCCTTTAGTTGTGGAAGAGTATAAAAAGGCTTACTAAAGATCCCAAATGATTTTTGCTAATCAAGAGTAAAGTTTAAATCCCCCCTTCGTCATAGTTTTTGACTGATGAAAATTCTAATCGTCGAAGATGATCTCGGCATGGTAGAATTGCTTAGTAAAGTTCTTTCAAAGCACGATCTAAAAATTGCAAGAGATGGAAGAGAAGCAATCATTAAATTTGAACAAGAGAAGCCAGATCTCGTGCTAATGGACATAGAGCTTCCTTACATGGACGGTGTGAGTGCTACGAGAGAGATCAGGAAGATCGATCCAAATGCAAAGATCATTGCGGTAACCGCGTTTGGTGTTCAGAGAGGGAAGGAAATAATGCGAGAAGGTGCTATGGATGTAATCGTTAAGCCATTCAAGGTAAAAGATCTTTTGAGCAGGATCGATAAAGTGTTGAAAACTCAGTCTTGATCGTCTTCTCAGCTTTTAAGAAGAGATTTTAAATCTTATCCAATTCTTCCAATGTCTATGATCATCGCCTTCGTAGGCTATCCTTTATCTGGAAAAAGCACCGCTGGAGAAGTTGCAAAAGAGCTTGGAATTCCAGTTGTTACAATGGGGGATGTTGTTAGAGAAGAAGCTCTTAGACGTGGATTAGAGCCTAATTCTGAAAATCTTGGAAGAATTGCGAGTGAGTTGAGAGAAAAGGAAGGAATGGATGCAATAGCGAAGAGATGTATTCCGAGAATAAGATCTCTTGGCTCTCCCGTGCTTGTAGATGGGGTAAGAGGTATTGCTGAAGTTGAAACCTTCAAGAAAAACTTTGAGGATTTCGTTCTAATTGCGATCGAATGTCCCATAGAGATCAGATTTGAAAGGGCAAAGAGGAGAAAGAGAAGCGATGACGTGTTAAGTTTGGAAGATCTAAGAGAAAGAGATAGAAGAGAAGAAGCTTGGGGGCTAAGAGAGGCTATGGAGGTTGCGGATTTTACAATTGAGAATAAGGGAGACATTGAGGATTTCAAGGAAAAAGTGAGAGCGATTTTGAGAAAATTGATCAGCTTAGAAATTGAGATAGAGACTAAACTGCACCCGACTGAAGAAGAGGAAAAGGTTGTTAAAGCTGTTAAAAATCTATTCCCAGATGCCAAGATCAAGATCGAAGATGGAGAGCTTTTTGCAATCGCAAGAGATCTTGGTAAATTTAGAGAGCTATTGAGAAGGCAAAAAATTCTTGACACCGCGAGAGCGGAGTTTTTAAGGAACAAAAAGGGAAATGAGATCACGATCTATCTTAACAAGCAAACCGCAACAGTTTCGAAGATAAACTTTTGCGAAGAAAATGTGGTTCTTTCTCCGCTGAAAGTAACCTTTAGACTCTTGGGTGTATCTTTTCAGAAGTTTATCGATTATTTGGCTCCAGAGACAAGGAATGGAAAGCCTTTGAAAGAGATAGAGGAACTATGAATCCGATTCATAGAATTCTGCTCACTACAGATGGTTCTATAACCGCTATAATCGAAGCCTACACCCAGAAGAGTGTTGAAGTTGAAACAGTGGAGCAAAAAGTTGTGCTTGCAAATGCGGAGATTGCAAGAGCTTTAAAAATTTCAGAAGGAGAAGAAGTGAATTATAGAGTCGTTTATTTAAAAGTTGGATCGGAAATTTATGCTAAGGCAATCTCCTATACTCCCCTAAAAAGACTCGAAGATAGCTTTAAGGAAGACTTAATGCGAGCGGATATTCCAATAGGTAAAATTCTGAAAAAGCACAACATTGAAGCAAGAAGAGAGATCAATTGGGGAAAAGTCGTGAGCAATATAGAGATGGCAAATGAATTTGGTGTTAATAAGCCATTGATCCTTGTTAGAAATTATAACATAATCCATAAAGGCGAGATCTTGATGAACATAACCGAATTTTTCCCAATGGAGAGATTTGAGCCTTTTTAGATCATCCTTCCGTATCTGTCTATCTCCCCCTTCTTTATCCTCGTTGCAGAGATCGGTTTTCCATCCTCAGCGAGAACCCAATCGACTTTTACGATTCTGATCTCACTTTTCCCCATCTCAACTCGTTTAGCATTGATCTTTAAAGCCATTTCATACGTTTCTGGAGAAACCACGAGCGCTTCAAAGTCATTTTCGAGCGTTTTTCCATAGGGGTTTGAGATCATCACGATCTCTGGCTCGAAACCGTATTTTCTAAGAATGAACTGCCTCACATTTTCCGCTCTGATCTCGAAGGGAAGAACACAGCGAACTCTTTTTCTCGCCATTTCATCGCTTGTTATTCCGATCATAACATTTTTTCCTCCAAGTTGAACTGCGCAATCGATCAGCTTTTTGTGCCCTTCGTGAAGTGGTTCAAAGGTTCCGCCAAGGACGACTTTCACAAGGTAAGTGAATGTAAGAAAATAAAAATTTTTTTATTTATAAAATAGCCTATTTAAAAATTATCATTTTTATAGCATCTCAATTTTTCTCCAACTGCAACTGCATTAAGACAACGATTGCAAGAGATACAATCACTCTTGTTCCAATGCCTTGGTAAATAGGGATCTCGAATGAGAGGTCTTGACATCGCAATTAGATCAACGCTTTCCAAAAGTTTCTCTGCAACTTCGATGCTCCTTATTCCTCCTACCGCAATCACAGGAACAGAGACTTCTTTTTTGATCTCTATTGCGTATTTTGCAAAGTAAGCTTCTCCGCTCTTGTGCACTTTTTGACTCACAACGTTGTATCTGTTGTGATAATTGGACTCATACATTCCTCCGCTAACCTCTATAGCACTGACAAAATCGTTTAACCTCTTTGCGATCTTTATTGAATCCTTCAGCTCAAGACCTCCTGGAATAAAATCGTGAGCATTCATTTTCACAAGTATTGGGAGCTTGCTCTTCTCTCTCGCCCTTTCGATGATCTCCAGAACAACTTTAACACCATCTCCATACTCGTCTTTTCTTCTATTCGTATGTGGAGACAGAAATTCACTCAGCAAATAACCATGAGCACAGTGAAGCTGAACCGCATCAAAACCAGCCTTCTCAGCCCTAAGCACTGCATTTTTGAAATCCTCTATGATCCTCTCGATCTCCTCCTTCGTTAGCTCTCTTGGCATCACATTTATGGAAGGATCGTAAACAGCGGAAGGGGCAACTGGAGGAGAGATCAGTGTCTGCCTTCCCGCATGAGCAATCTGGGCTACGAAAAAGACCTCTTTATCAACTTTTTTCACTTCTTCAACGAGATTTTTCAATCCCTTGACAAATTCATCTCTGCTTATTCCAGTCATCTTTGGCATCGCCTTTCCATCGTCACTCACGAACATATAACCAGTCACGATCATTCCCGTTCCGCCTTCCGCCAGCTTTTTGTAAAGCTCGATGAGCTCAGAAGTAACAAAACCCTCTTCAGCCATCGCTTCTGCTGTCGCGGATCGAACAATTCGATTCTTTACCCTTAGATCTCCACTTTCGAATGGTGTGAAAACCTTCACAGCTCGATTCTGTGTTGAGTTGAAAAATCCTTCTACTTTTTTTCAGAAAAAAAGAATTTTAATTTTTAATCTCTAAATTTCTGGAGCTTCTTCAAAAGTTCAAGATCTCCCTGCGCATCTCCTGCACAGGTTGCGATAATGCCGTCAACAACTCCTTCGAGCATCTCAGCTTTCTTTTCCACTTCATCCATTTTCGCCGTGGTTGGCCATCCAATTGCTTTCAAGATCTCAGCGTTCTTTGGTGTTCCAACGAGGAAGTAAGCATATATAGGCTTCTTCAATTTTCTGCACTCTTTCGCAACCTCTTCAAGGATTGGAAGAATCTTTTCCTCAGTTCTCATGAAGAATATGAAATCCCATGCTCCCCTTACTCTCTCTATTAGGTCATCTGCAGTTTTTCGAGCTGAAAGTAGACAGCCGAGCTTTAAGTTCTTAATCTTAACCGTATTTCTCAGAAAATCTCTTGCCTCTTCTGAGGACTTAAGCATCTTTATAGGCTCACCATACTTTGGAATATCCCCCATTGTAAGCACAATGCCATCTAAGCCAACCGCTTCAGAAGCCAAAGATAAGGCACCAACTTCGACTGGACCCTTGTAGTGCAGTATGAATATTGGAATTACGATCTTCTCAGGATACTTTGTTTTTAGAACACAACTCACCGCAATTCCACTTGGTGCAGGCATTCCTGCAGCGCTGTCTGTTACATTCCAGCCATCAACCAAGTCTTTTGTTTCTTCTGCAAGTTTTAAAAACTTTCTTGTCGGAACAAACTCATGCAGAATTTTCATTCTCTCAACCTCCGCGGTCAACTGTTAATAAATACCATATTTAAGAGTTTCGCTTTAGAATTTTCAAAGCTTAATAAGTTGCGAGAGCAGTTCGCAAATCTTTTTATACTCCTCTCTTACGAGGATCGATGCTCCAGCTTATTTTCAAATGCTCTCTTGTGGTATTCTTGCTGGGAATTTTATACAGAATTATTAAAATCAGAAGACGCATCTCTTTGCGCTGTGAGCTTTATCCAATTCCAAATTCTACAAGAGCCATTTTATCGATTTTTTTGCTCAACAGAAAAAAGATGTCTCTTCAGCAAAAGCATTGGCTTGGAACTTTTCTATTCCATTTAGGGATCTTCATTCATGAACTATGGTTAATTTTAATTCTTCTAAAACTCCTCCTTTTATTTCCTCAAATCTATCTCATCCTTGGAGCCTCTGGATTATCTTTGATGTTGATCTTTGGTCTCTATTTGCTAATTAGAAAGCTAAGAAAGCCAATTCGCTATTATGTGCCATTTGAGGACTACTTTATACTTTCTTTGGTCCTTTTCATTTCTGCCACTGGTCTCCTCGCTCTCTTTGAAGTCGATGCTCTACACAGTTCTCAGGTGATGCTAAGCCTATTCTCATTTTCAGAAATGCCAGAGCTCGGATTCTTCGAAGCTTTGCATATATTCTCATTTTCCCTTCTTCTCTTAATATTACCCTTTACAAGGATCACCCATTACATCGCGGTCTTCTTCGCCCATTTCTTGTTGTGGGATAAAAGAAATGCAGAAGAGCTGGAACCAAAGCTTAGCAAAATCCTGAAAAACTACAAAGTTAAATGGGAGGCGGAGCATTTGGATCCTGAGCTCAGCTGGAAAGAAGAGATAAAAATTTTTGAAACGAGGATATGAAGGGGGAAATAAAGCTATCAGATCTTGCAGAAAAGGAAGGGAAGATGGTTGAATTGAAACCTGAGAAATTGATGAAACTTCCAGAACCATATGAAAGTTTGGAAAAATTTTCTGAGCCATTAGGAGGATTTTCCGAGCTTGATGGATTTGTTGCAATAGATCTCGATTGGAAGCCGAAAAGTGAGGAGGAAGAAAAAGAGCTTTTAGCAAAGTTTATAAGAGGGCTGAAGAGATTAATGGATAAAGAGGCTAACTGGACTTTTCTTTACCCTCTAATTATTTCTCTTGACTACTGCACTCGCTGTAAATCTTGCTCTTCAGCTTGTCATGTTTACTTAGCCTCTGGAAGAGAGGAAATTTATCGCCCCACTTTTCGTTCGGAAGTCTTTAGAAGGCTTTTAAATAGCTTGCATGGAAAGTTAAAAGCTAAATTCTTTGGAAGTATGAAGCTGAATGCGAAAGTTTTGCTTAGATTGGCTGAGCTTGCCTATAGATGCAATCTATGCAGGCGTTGCACTCAGTTTTGTCCTATTGGCATCGATAACGCACTAATAACAAGAGAGATTAGAAAGCTATTTGCTCAGGAGCTTGGAGTTGCTCCAAAAGCTTTGCATAATCAAGGAACGCTAAAGCATTTGAAAAAGGGTTCTTCGACTGGCTTAACTCCAGAGGGTTTTAGGAGCATAGTGAAGTTCATAGAGGAAGAGATAGAGGAAAAGATCGGGAAGAAGCTTAGGCTCCCTGTCGATCAAAAGGGATCTGAAATTCTGTTGATCCACAATGCGGGAGATTATCTGAGTAGAGTGGAGAACGTGATCGCTTACGCTTTGATCTTTGAAGAAGCTGGTTTAGATTGGACTCTTAGCAGTGAACCATTTGGCTACGATGTGGTAAACTATGGGGTTTGGTATGACGACGTTCAGCTTGCAAGGATCGCTTTTAAGCATTTAGAAATTGCAAGAAAGCTTGAAGTTGAAAAGATCGTTATTGGCGAATGTGGACATGCACACAAAGCTCTTTTAGCCTTAGCGGACAGATTGCTATTGGAAGAATGCAGAATACCGAGAGAAAGCGGGATAACTTTACTTTGGGAGCTTGTTAGGAAGAAATTAAATCTCGATCCATCAAAAAACGATTTTCCAGTTACTTTACACGATCCATGTAACATTGTTAGGAATCTTGGAATCGTAGAGCCTCAGAGAAAAATTCTGAAAAAGATCTGTCCGAATTTCAGAGAAATGGAGCCGAATGGTTTTTACAATTACTGCTGTGGCGGTGGAGGTGGATTGGCGATCATGAACTCTTTGAACTTCTCCGAATTCAGGAACAAGATCTCCGCAAGAATGAAATTTTCTCAGATCTTAAATGTCTTCCATGGCTTTTCAAGCAAAAAAATCGTATGTGCTCCATGTAGCAACTGTAGAAATACGCTTAGAGATCTTTTTGAACATTATAGGGCTATCAACATGAACTACTGCACTCTTTCTGAGCTAATAGCAAATGCAATGGTTGATTATGAGTTTTGGAAATTCTTAGAGCAATGAATGCGAGAAAGAAGACTATGGTTATTTTTTAACTTCTAATTTCAAAATTCGTCAATCGCAGTAAAATATATCGCTGAAGGACAAAAAATTTAAATACTAT
>JANXDV010000001.1 GCA_025058955.1 Archaeoglobaceae archaeon
CCAAGCCTGCTCCTATTGCTGCACATCCCTTTATGAATGCCTCATCACTAATCATTGCCTCAACCATTTTATTCACCCCCAAGCAACGCATCCACCCAACTTACAGTATCGCTAAATCTGTATCCAAAAAGAAGAATTAGAATAGCTATGCTAGCTCCCAACGCAAGTCTGAAAGTCGATATTAACCAGTAGTATCTAACGAACCTTTCGACATTTTTCTCGCTACCAAGCTTCTCCGCAAGTTTTAGCACAAATTTTTCGCCGATCATCCGTAAGCGAACATCAGGATGAAGCTGATGACCAAGCCGAAGATCACGATCGTCTCTGGAATAACCGTAAACAGCAATCCTAAGCCAAGAAAGCCCCTGTCTTCTGCAATTGCTCCAACTGCTGCAGCTCCAATGCCACTTTCACCAGCTCCAGCACCGATTCCTGCTAAACCTACAGCCAAACCCGCTCCTATTGCTGCACATCCCTTTATGAATGCCTCATCACTAATCATTGCCTCAACCATTTTATTCACCTCCTTCCTCTTCTATAAACTTTTTAACCTTACCAAATGGAGTGTATTCTCTACCACCACCTTCAAAGAACTTAGTAAAGAATTCGACGTAATGCAATCGAAGCGATTGTAAGCCAGGATCGAGAATTCCAAGTAGGAAGTTCCCAAAGTGCCCTATAAGCATTATAACTATTGCAAGCGGTAGTATTGCCATTCCTGGTTCTAAGCCAATTTTTAGCGAGAGGTAATTTACTACAAAGGCGATGTAAACAGAAGAAAGCCCAATGGCAAGCAATCGAGCGTAGCTTATTATCTGTCCAAACCAAGTAAGCAATTCAACAGCCATTATTGCTCCAAATATTCCCATCTTTGGAATCTCTGCTTTTAGGAAGATCACAAACCATATAAGGATCAATGGCAAAGTGGCAAGGTAGAAGTAGTTGAGTCCAGCCTGCCAGCCATCTACAAGTCCCGGAATTGGCAATGGAACCGCTCTTGCCTCTTGGACGGTGTTACCATAAACAAATAAGTTCTTTGGAAGAATTTCTCCAAATCCGGTTGGCGGTGGAGATGTGAAAATTCCGAGATTGTATGAGAAGCCGAAGATTAAGCAGATCAATCCAAGAATTCCGAAGATCCAACAACCTTTTTCGAGAATTGCTTCCTTGATGCCATGCTCTACGTAGACATTGTAGAAGCCCATCGAGAATCCCCAGAGCATCTTGAACATGCCTATCATGAGAACTATGAAGAGCAGAGCTTTAACCCCAAACTCCTCAACTCTGTCAAACAGCGGATGTCCATGGTTAAATGTGTAAAGACTTGCGAGAAAATCGCCAATGAAGTGCACATCTCCGGGATTTTTAGAGCCAGGAACTATGAATGGTCCAAAGAATTCACCGTAAAGGAAGCCGAAGAAGATCGAGCTGACACCACAAGCCAAACCGATGTTAAGAAGCTTCTGCCAACCTTCGGTTTTGAATATCATTTTTAGATAAAGAGATACCGCAAAGATCAGCAAACCATAACCCATGTCGCCAAGCATTAGGCCGAAGAAGAGCGGGAAGAAGATCGCCATTATTGTTGTTGGATCTATTTCTTTGTATTTTGGAATTGCATATGTTTTCGAGAGGATCTCAAAATTTTTCGCATATTTCGGATTTTTTAGCTTTGTCGGTGGTAATTCATGTTCTTCAAAGTTAAGCTTTTCCACCACAATGCCTACTTCATTAAGCTTTTTCTGGAAGCTTTCAAAAGAATTTGCTGGAACATAGCCAAAGATCACAAATGTTTGCTTTGAAACAAGAGTCTTTAGAGGCAATTCCGCTTTATCAACTTCTGAAGAGAGATATTCTTCGATCGCTAAGATAAGTTCAGATTCTTTCAGCTTCAAATCCTCTATTTCAACTTCGATCTTCTTTTTTCTTTCCAAAAATTCCTCTTTCATCTTCTTAAGCTCTGAAATTCTTAATTCATACTCTACTTCAGGCACTGGAATTTCTTTATAGCCAAAACCTTGTAAAACCCTATAAACCTCGTTTTCTTGCTCAGATCTTACAAAGATTGCAATTACGAATTGATCCTCAAACTTTTTGATAACAAAATCAAAATCTGTAGCGATCTTCTTGATTTCTTCCATTGGATCCGATTTAACAAACCCTACGAAGCATCTCAATGTTTTGTATCCTTTTAAGAGCATTGGAGGGATTTCAAGAACCTTTAGAGGTTCTATCGCTGAAATTTCAGAATCTATAGATTTTAGACTATCATTTATCCTCTTAAGCTCATCTAATCTGTTACCTATTTCTTTATGATACTCTGCAAGTTTTTTGCCCAGCTTTTCTTCAATTTCTTCTCTTTTGAACTTCCTTTTTAATGAGATCTTTGTTGGGTCGAGTTTTAAGTAGGAAATATAACTTCTGAGCTGGAGCAAATTCTTAGATGCTTGACTTGCTTTCTCCATTGGCGTTCCAAGCTTAAAGTAGTCGGTCTCTGAGATCGGTTCGATGTGAAGCAAATTCATTTTGTGAAGGATCTCGGAAGCGATACCAAGCTGTTCTTTAGCCCCAATAATTGCAACTTTAACCATCTTTTCGGGCTTAAGCATGCTCCACCATCCTTATGAATTCACTATAAAGAATCTCTACTGTTTTCTCAATGTTTTCCTTTCCTCTTTTTTCAAACTCAGTCACTTCCTTTAATCTCTTACTCTTTATCTCTTCTTTTTCTTTTTCCAAAGTCTCTCTAATCTTTTTGAGGATCTCTTCTCTCAATTTATTCGCTTCTACATTTGCATCTTCCAAGATCTTCTTCGCTTCGATCCTCGCTTCAGAAATTGACCTCTTTCTCATTTCTTCCGCTTTTTTTAATGCCTCTTCGACTTTCGCTTCCGCATCTTTAATTTGAATGAGAATTTCTGTTTTCTCCATGTTAACCACCATTTGGCGAGCTTCAAAGCCATCCATCCGACAACCAAAGTATATTTAAGCTTTAGCTTTCTCATAATTTGAATCTGATTAATTATTCCAATTTTTGCAGATCTTTGATTCTATCATAATCATGACTATAATAATTAATTTTTTTTATAGAAAAACTTATATACTCCTCTGTTAACAGTGAATTAGGTGAGAGATATGGAGTGGCTAATAGTTGCCTGTGTTGGAGTATTCATAGCATCTTTGGCACAGGTATTTCTCTACAAAAGATCTGAAAAAGGAGTTAAAAAGATAAAAAAGGAAGTTGAAAGTTTAGATCTCGAAAAAACAAAGTTTCTACCAGATTAAAGAGACTTCTAAATTTTTAGAAGTCCTATTTTATAACTTCATTCATATAAAATAGTTTATAAAAGTGAGGATGAGAAGGTTACATCGAAGTGAACAACCTTATTTAGAATTCCTAACCTTGCTAAATGCTTTCAAGATCTCAATCGATCTTCTCTTCCTCTCAAAAATCTTTTGCTCAGCTTTTTTCTTGACTTGAGCAATGCGTAAATTAAAACACTGAAATCAAAGAATATCATAAATCTCGATCTTGTTCTAATGCTGGGCTAAGATTACTTCATCTACAAAACTTTTAACGCCATTTCTTCGGGATTGCAATTCTCTATGCTTATCAAATTTTTTGAGTTCTATTCTCATAATTTGATTTGGTGCCATTGCTAATAAGATTGCCACCATATTTTTATTCTCGTTTTAAAATCTGACAAGCCACGGGCGGGATTTGAACCCGCGACCGCTTGCTTACCAAGCAAGCGCTCTCCCTGCTGAGCTACCGTGGCTTTTTAATATTTTAAAGGTTCTCAGATTTAAAAATTTTCTATATCGTATTTGTCCGCCTCGCTATACGGCGTGGTCATCAAAAGCCTTATATGTTCTGCAGTTTTCTTTCCAACCTTAGGAACTTCCATCAGTTCTTTTTCGCTTGCTGTAGCAATTCTTTCGATTGTCTGGAAATGTTCAAGCAAATTCTTAGCAATCACACTTCCCACATTAGATATTGCGGACACTATATACTCCTGTTCTTCCTTAAGTGTTCTCTTCGTTTTTCCATAATGTTCAACAACTTCTCTCTTTTTCTCTTCCTGTTCTCTTCTTGCAATTGCGATCAGAAATTCCGCGGTCTCTTTTTCGTCTTTCGTAAAGATCATTGGAATTCCAAAATCTGTGACAATAGTTGCAATTGCTCCTCGAATTGCATTAGGATGCACCGCTCTCGTGTATAGATTTCCTCCTTCGAGAACTAAAATAGGTCTCTGGTATGATTTTAGATTTAAAAGTTGTGAAAAAAGTCTTTCAGAAATAAGAGAATCTACAAAATCATCGACCGTTTTTCTTTCTACCGCAACTCTATCACTTAGCACATAATCCGCAACTTCGAGATTCTTAATTTCCAAATTTGCTCCAAGCTCTCTGAGAATTTTAACAACCTCAGATCTCATTTCTCTTGAATCTACTAAAATCTTTATTCCTGCTCTTTCGAAATCTAACAATCTTGCCTGTCCTTTGAATTCGCGTTTTTCAAGCATCAACTTGACTTCTTTGAGCTTTTCGAACATTGCCCTCTCTTTTCTGAGACTTGTGTAATAGTAAACTTCATCCCTCGTCCCTTTAGCCATTAAAACTATAATTTTGCCTTTTCTACCTCTTCCCGTTCTTCCTTTACGTTGTATTGCTCTTATTTCTGAAGGAATTGCTTCGTAGAATACTACAAGATCCGTAGCAGGGATATCAAGTCCTTCTTCACCAATGGAAGTTGCAACGAGAACCTTGTAAATGCCTTCTCGAAACTTTTGCAAAACCTCCACTTGTTCTTTCTGTTTCATACCTCTCTCATTTTCTCTATCCGCCTGACCAATAAACTTGAAAGCTGGAGCAATCTTTGAGATCTCGGAAACTAAGAAATCTGCAGAATCACGATAATTTGTAAATACTATGATCCTTGAATCCTCTTTCTCGGCTAACTGCGTTCTAATAATCTCTTTAAGCTTTTCGATCTTCGGATGCTCTGTGTTTAACCTCATTGCAAGTATAAGTGCATCTCTAAAGCTCGGATCGTTTGCAATACTCTTTGAAGCTTTACTTCCTCCTTTTGAGGAACTCTCTTTTAGGATCTTGTTCAAATAGCTTCTAAAGCTTTCTACACTCTGGGTTTCTATCAATTCGATCGCATGAGAAATTTTAAGGATCTCAGCAAGAATCGAGCTTGCTTCAAATAACTCTGGTCTCTGTGTCCTTCCTATTTCGTTTTGTATTACTTCTTGAAGCTCCAGTAGCTCTCTCTTTGTTGCCTTCTCAGGGATCTCAATTCCAAGCTCTTTTATTCTCCTCACTCTTATCTTTAAACTCGTTTCAAGCTTCTCCTTTATTGTTGTGATCTCTTTTGGAACTTCAACTTTGATCCACTCGATCTCCTTCTCACTCACATAAGGGATAACATCTTCATCTCTCTCAGTCCTAAACTCTATTGACTCTATTTTCAAATTCTTTACAACTTCCATAATTCTTTCTGGATCACTGCCAGGAGAAGCGGTAAGAGCGAGGATCAACGGCTTTTTTGTTCTTCGCATGTATTCTTCAGCTATGAAGACATAGCTGTAGTTTCCAACCGCTCTATGAGCTTCATCAAAAACAGCGATCACAACATCTTCAAGACTTGCTCTCCCAGCGATCAAATCGTTTTCAACAACCTGTGGAGTTGCAACGATCACCTTTGCGGAATTCCACAACTTGACTCTCTTTTCTGGTTCATCTTCACCGCTCATTGCAACGATTTCATTTTCATCAACTTTTAGAGTTCTTTTAAGGAAATTGGCATGTTGTTCTACAAGAGGCCTCGTAGGGGCAAGAAAAAGTGCTTTGCCCTTCTCATTTAGAATTCTTGACGCAATTACAAGCACCGCTATCGATGTTTTTCCAAGCCCTGTAGGGATTATAACTAAAGTGTTCTTGATCAAAGCATTCATTGCGATCGTAATTTGGTAAAGTCTCCTCTCGAGGATCCCATCTTTGATCATTGGGTGAACAACAAATTCCACGGTTTAGACTCGTGGCAATCGAATATATCTTTTGCCCTACTCAGCTGAAAGCATCAATATATCAAAACTTTGATGGACACTCCGATTAATAAAAAAGTATAAATAGTCATAGAGTTAAATAAAGACATGCTTAGCGGTAGAGAGATGTTTAGAGAAGTTGTTCTATCGATCTTGATGGTCTTCTCCGCATCTGCGCTCGTATATCAGTGGCTTTCAATGTATAACAGATTCGAACCTTTGCTCGTTTTTCTCGCAGCATTGCTTATGGCAAGTTTGGCAATGCTACTCATTAGCGTGGAGATGAGAATGAAAGAGATGACTGAGGAATTCCAGAATGTTAAGAGAACGATAGCCATAAGTTCCGATGAACTCGAAAGTAGAATTTCAAGAACAATAAGACCAGAGATCAGAGAATTAGGAGATCGAATTGAATCGCTCCATAGAAAGATGTTTAGATAAATATTTAAGCAATCTCTCTTTTATAAGTTTTGAGGTGTCACTCTGAGTGAGGAGGAAGTAATAAGAGTTAAACTTCCAGACAGACGGAAAGGAGAAATGTTTGGGGTTGTTTCTTCAATGCTTGGAGCGGGACATATTAAAGTCCGTTGTGAAGATGGAGTGGAAAGACTCGGAAGAATACCTGGAAAGATGAGAAAAAAGATCTGGATCAAAGAGGGAGATATCGTTATAATAGTTCCATGGCCATTCCAAAAGGATCGTGGTGATATAGTTTGGCGCTATACGAATCCACAAGTGGAATGGCTTGAAAGAAAAGGATACTTAAAGTTTTAAAAAATTCTAATTTAGCTTTTTCCAATCTCTTTTGCAAGCTTTTTGATTTGTTCTTCATTTAAAGGCTCTGCAGCGTAGATCTGCATAACTTCAGATTCGTTGCTTAAAAATGTCCAGTTATATGGCTCTGGCTTTACAGGATTCGATGGGGCACCTATGTAGGTAATATAATCAAATTTTAAAGCAGATCTCCAATCTTCTGGAAGTGGAACGACTCCTCGTATCGTAGAGAGAGTTTTAGTGCTCTCATTCCACTTCGTCATAACTATTTTTCCAGTTTCAAGATATGTTCTTATTATCTCATTTCCATGGCACTCATCACACCTCTTTGCCTTTTCGCTGATTGTGTGAGAATAGAAGGGTTGTATGGTCACGAATGTTCTGTTATGATATACCGCGGTCATGAAGTTTGCTGGATAGACTTTACCCTTAAAGTTCACAAGGATCTCAAAGCCAGCAATTGGTCTGAAAGCTCTCTTTTGGTGCTCTTCTGCACTATCAAGATGGCAGTTGTAGCATGAGATGACTGTAGTTTGATGGCAAGAAGTGCAGTAAACTTTGCCATGTAAATTATGAACCGCACTACCATTGTATTCGTGGCAGTTTAGACAATCAACGCTCGTCTTTCTCTCCAAAAGCGTTTTATAGTTATTTCCATCTCCCATGAGATCTTCTTTACTGTGGCAATCTACACATCTCATATTTCTGTGCACATCGGTTAAATTGAGCACCGCAATCTCTGTTCTCTGTCTTGCATGACATCCTAAGCATCTTGAATCGTCTACTTTATCTCCGGGTGTAATGTGGCAATCATAACAGTCGGGAATGTAAGTTTCGGTAACGATCGGTTCACCATTCGCCTTTGTGTTTGCATGACATTTTAAACAGTCAAAATGGGTTATCGGCTTTTGTGTTATTAACTCTATCCCACCATTTTCTGCTGAGTAAAAGGTTATTTTCCCTTGCCTCGTGTAGTGGAGGCTATTTTTGAAATTTTTAGCCCAGTCAACTTTTTCATTAACAGCGGGTTGTGAAATTGGTTGGAAAAGATAGACAAATAGAATTATTCCCACCACCAAAATTATCGCTGGCAGGATTACTTTGAACTTCATGGTTTAGAATTGTTCGTCATTAATTATAAGATTTTCTATCTGAGCACGGATTAAAAATAGAGACCACAAAGAAAATAAGCAAGAATTCAGCCAACGAGACATGGATATAATCAAGATCCTCAAAGAAAAAAAGCCGAAAAGAGCTTTAGTTTTTGGAATGGGTGGTGGAGGAGATATAGTTAGCACAATTCCAGTAGCAAATTTCCTAAAGCTATTCGACTTCGATGTGATCCATGGTGGAGTTCTCTGGGATCGCCTCGTTATCGATCCAAAGCCAGGACCAAGAGCGATAGAAGAACTCGAAAATGTTGAAAAAATCAACGATGTTCTAGCATTTTTGAACGAGAAAACAAGAACAAATTATGGAGTTAAACCGAACCTCGCGAGATCTGCAAAGTATTTAGGGAAAGTCGTTGCTCTTGATATTACAAAGGGTGTTAGGAAACTCAAAAAAGGATTAGATGATTTCGCTTCAGAGAATAAAATAAGTCTTCTTATAGGAGTTGATGCAGGAGGAGATGCTATAGCGGTTGGCTATGAATCTGGTGTTAGAAGTCCACTTGCAGACGCTTTAAGCTTAGCGGTTCTTAGCGAGCTCAATGGTATTGTCGCTATTGTGGGCATTGGGGGTGATGGAGAGTTAAAATTAGAAGAGCTTACTCTGAACATCGCAGAACTTTTCAAAAATGACGGTTTCTTAGGATGCTCCTCCATTACAACTGAAGATTGCAGAGAAATGTTGATGTTATGTGAGGAAGTAGTCACCGAGGCGAGTAAGATACCTATAATAGCCAAAAAAGGTGAAGTTGGTTTGAGAAAGATAAGAAGGGGCAGAACTGTGTTGATAACACCTTTTTCCGCTTTGATCTTCTACTTTAAAGCAAAGAAGGTTTTTGAGATAAACGAGACCGCAAAGCTTATAGTGGAAGCCGAAAATCTTGAAAAGGCAAATAGAATTCTGAACAAAAATGGTATAATTACAGAGCTGGATTACGAAAGATCAGTCTCCAATGTCGAAATCACTTAAGTCTACTATTTCCTCATCGATCTCAAATCCAAGGTCTTTCTTAACCTCTTTTCTCTCTTTATCCTCTCTTTCAAACTCTCTGCCTTTTTCTAATATATTTTGCTCTTCTTTCAATTTCATTAAAGCATTTATCACTGCACTTCGAAACTCTTCGAGATCTGGATCGTATTTCTCAATCACCGCTTTTTCTTCCCCATTCTCAATTGCCCTAATCCTTTTTAAAGTTGCTTTAGCGGTCTCAACGATCCAATAGTCTCTTGTTTGAAAATCTGAAGAATTTATGTTTTCAGGTCTGATCAAGGGAATTACTCTGTCACCTCTTTCAAGCAGTTTTGCCTTTGCAGTGATAGCTACGATCTCAGGAGGGTTTAAGTCTACCAATGCCTCAAGGGCTTCAGGTTGGAACTTGCTCACAAATCCAAGAAAAGAACCAGTTGGATCTGCAACGCGAATTCGCCACATATCTGAGTCAGGTTTTACTTCTTCTTTTTCGAGTAGAACGCCAACGATAAAAAGTCTATTACATCTCAAACCAAGAGGGGTTAACACATACACCGCTTCTTTCTCCCCTTCTCCACCTACTTTGAACTTAGAATAATTGAACTCCTTAGAAAAAACCCTTTTAGCAACTTCTCTTTTCATACCCTTGATCATATTCCCTCCTCTCCGAGGACTTTCTCAACTTCTTTTAGTATTTCGGGTCTGTAAAACTCTACGCTACTGGCATTTAGCGATCTGAACCTTAGCTCACCGCTAACCTTAAGGTATTTTCCAAAAAGTCTCTTTTTTAACTCCATGAGAACGATGCTTCTATCTAAATGTTCTTCAGCGAGTTTTCTTGCCTCTTTGATTCCAATTCCAGTTAAAGAGCTAATGCATTTCTCATTCAATGTGAGATCGTATGTTCTTTCACCATCATCGAGAACCCCTCTTAAGCGCAGAACCTCGTTAGTCTCAACTTTTCCATGTTCTACACAGATTCCTGCTTTCACTACCCTTCCACAGAGCTTACAGGTTTGGAGTAATCCGCTGTTCTGTTGGATCGCTACCAATGCTCCAACTACTTCAATTTCCCCCCTCTCCTCTTTTACTTCGATCTCTTCCGAGATCTCCTTTATATCGCTTACACTCGTTACTTTTATACTCTTAATACCCATGAATTCGTCCACCACGACTTTTTCAAAAAGATAACTTTTACCCTCTTCCAATCTCTTTTTGTTCGATTTCGACCAAACCACAAATCTTGCGGTTCCAGTTTCATCCCCAATAAGCCCAGTTTGAGCTATAGTTGGGCTACTCGGCTCCCAAAGCTGTATAATTTTGCCTTTCAAACTGACCCATTGATTCGGTTCAATCTGTGAGATCTTAACAATAGGGGTCTTCAAATCTCCCTTCGCAATGTTATAATTTTTCCTTAAACCGTTTACTATAGTCCTTTTCGCTTCTTCTTCTGGAACCTTGAATTCAAAAAGCAAGAGCTTCAATCTACTCTCAATCTCTTTTCTCGTTACACCATAAACTTTAAACCTTTCATAGATCTCGTTGACAATTGTCTGAAATCTGTCTTCTGCCATGTGTTCAATACTTGATCGGGATAAAAAAAGCTTTTGTTCAGGAAGATTTAAAAGTAGTGGGAGTAATTTTTCATATGGAGCTCCTCTATCCTGTGGAGAATGACATTGATAGAGCGGTTGAGATCCTAAAGAAAGGGGGCATTGTAGCCTTTCCAACTGAAACCGTTTATGGGATTGGATGTGATGCATTCAATGAAAAAGCTGTTGAGAGATTGTATGAGATTAAAAAGAGATCAAGAGATAAACCCCTAATAGTCGGGGTTGGTAGTTTTGAAGAAATTTACGAGATCGCAGAAGTAAATGAAGTAGCGGAAATACTCATAAAGGAGTTCTTTCCAGGTTCTCTAACGCTTGTTCTCAAGAACAAAAAAATTCCATCAATAGTAACTGCAAACTCTCAGAAGGTTGCAGTAAGAATGCCTTCTCATGAAATCCCATTAAAGCTGATCAGGAAGCTTGGAAGACCAGTTGTTGTTCCTTCTGCAAACATCTCAGGCAGACCAAGTCCAACTAAGTTTGAACATGTGCTTTCCGATTTCGGTGAAAGTATAGATGCGATCATAATTGGAGAGTGCCAAATTGGTATTGAATCAACCATTTTAGATGTCACAGTTTCTCCTCCAAAACTCCTTCGACCTGGAGCGGTAAGCACAGAGGCTTTGAAAAAATTCGTAGATCTGGAAGTCGGAGAGGATACCTTTGGACAATACGAGATCTCCGCAGAAGTTCTCGTTTTTACTGGAAGAGGTGTAGAGGAGGAGATAAAAAAATTCCTTGCTAAAAGAAAAAACGCGGTAGTCATTGCAAAGAAGAACATTTATGGAGAGAGAGTTATAGAAGTCGGTGAGACTTTGGAGAGCTATGCTATGAATTTTTTTGATGCTTTAAGAAAAGCTGAGAGTATGGGTGCAGAGGTAATTCTTGTTGAGGGTATTGAGGAAAAAGGAATTGGTGAAGCTATAATGCATAGGTTATACAGATGTGCGAGGAATGTTATTAGAGTTTGAGAAGCAAAAGCTTTAAATCGTTACCCTAATTCGCTTCTCATTATGAAAGAACAGGCTGAAGTTAGACAACTTAGAGAAGGAGGCTATGTTGTGATCGATGATGAGCCTTGTGAGATCATTAGCATCTCTGTAAGTAAACCCGGAAAGCATGGAGCTGCAAAGGCGAGAATAGATGCCATTGGTATCTTTGATTCCCAGAAAAGGAGCATTGTTGAGCCGGTTACAGCAAAGATCTACATCCCAATGGTTGAAAGAAAAAGAGCACAAGTGCTGAGCATTGCTAAGGATAACGCACAGTTGATGGATCTGAGCACTTTTGAGACTTTTGAACTTCCAATTCCTGAAGAATTGAAGGATAAGGTCTCTGCTGGGAAAGAAGTAATATACATCGAGTCCCTTGGCAAAAGGAAAATAGAAAGGATGGCTTAATGCATATAGACAACTATTTTTCAATTTCTAATTCCGAAATGGAAAAAGCTGAATTCGTGATCTATGGTATTCCCTATGATGCAACACAATCTTTCAAACCTGGCTCCAGGTTTGCTCCAAATGCTATAAGAGAAGCAAGTTGGAATCTCGAATCTTATTCGCAGTTTTTTTCTTTTGATCTCTCATTAGCAAAGGTTTGCGATGCGGGAAACATAAATTGCGATGGCAGTTTTGAGGAAATAGGCAGGAGAGTAGAAGAACTTTTAGATAAAGTCTCTGGAATTCCGGTTGCCATAGGTGGGGAGCACAGCATAAGCGTTTTAACTACAAAAAAGTTCAAAAACTCCTGCTTCCTCGTTTTTGATGCCCATTTTGATCTTCGAGATGAATTTGATGGAAATAAATTTAATCATGCATGCACAACTCGTAGGATTTTTGAGCAAGGTTTCGATGTAGTAATTATCGGCGTGAGAAGTGGATGCAAAGAAGAAAAGATCTTTGCAGACAGAAATGGAATAAGTTATATTTTCTCTTGGGATTTAAATGAATTTGAGGATATAGAAAAGCTTGTTGAGGATTATAAGAGGATATACCTTTCCATTGACACAGATGCCTTTGATCCAAGCTTCGCTCCTGGGGTTTCTACACCAGAACCATTTGGAATAAACCCAAAGGTTTTGTTGGAGTTATTTTCAGAGATCCCAGAAAGAATCGTTGCTCTTGATTTTGTTGAAGTTGTTCCAGATGAGAATAAGATCACCCAGACTCTTATTGCCAAATTGATCTTCGAATTCATCGCAGGAAAGTGTTCAAAGTTAAAATGATCTCAAATTCCTCTTTTAACTCTGAATTCTTCTAAGTCCGTTTTCAGATCGGAAAATTTTTAAACAAAAATCATATATAAACGCCATCATGGAGATCGTTTACTGGAAGGAGCTCGGAAAAGAAACTGGGAAAGTGAAGATAAAAAAGGAAAGCGTAAGATACAGACTTGCACCATTTGTCCAGTGGAAAGTTCTAGTAGCTGAAAAAACTGTAGAAGTTAAAAAAGGTTTGCCAGTAGTTTTGAAGATAAAAGACGTCGCAATTCCAGAAAACACGATCCTCGCACCCCTTTCTATTATGAGACATGCGTTGGGGACTACAATAGATGTTATTGAAAAAGGTATTTCGAAGGTTGAGGATGAGAAAAAGATAACTCATGCAATTTTCCTGCCAGTTGAGGATGGAATTGTAGAAGAAGGGGATATAATAGGCGTTTTAAAGGTTTTCTTCGTAAAGACAGGGCTTCTTGATCGAAGATTTGGTTTTTCTGCTTCAGACATAAAGATCAGAGAAGACATGGTTTCAGCAAATCTTGTGTATAAAGAAAGAGGAGAATTGAAGAGAGAGAAGGTTAGGACCAGATTTTTTGGATACTTCAAGAGCTACATTGCTGAATGGGAGCCTGTGGTTTCAGCGGAGAACATTGATGTTAAAAAAGGAGAAGTGAAAAGAATTAAGATAAAAGAAATAGTTTTACAGCCAAATACCGTAGTTTCACCTCTGCACATAATGAGAAATGCATTTGGGAGTGTAATAGAAGTCGTTCAGGAGGGAAAACCCTCGAAGGTTGAGGAGGAAAAGAGGATCGTTGAAGCGATCTTTCTCGCAAATAGAGATGGAAAAATACAAAACGGGGATCTGCTTGGCGTTTTAAATGTTTACTACACAGCAATCGGCAAATTCGAGCCAAAGATGAGTCAAAAGGAGGAAAAATTTGCGAGAATAGTCTATGAGAGGTCTGGAAAAATCTTTAGAGATGGGATGATCCTAAAGCCTTTTGCTTACAGAAGAAAACCGATTGCTAGATGGGAACCGATCGTTGCAGATAAAAATGTTGCGGTAAAGAAGGGAGAAGTTGTTGAAATAGAGATCGAGCCCATAAAGCTTGAAGAGAACACAATTGTATATCCCCTGTATATCATGAGAAACGCTTTTGGCACGATCGTTGATCTAATAGAAAAAGAACCCGCGAGAGTTGAAGATTCAAAGGTTATAGAAAAAGTCCTGTTTTTACCCATATTTGACGGAGAGGTTAAAAAAGGACAGCTACTTGGTGTTGTAAATGTTTACAGCGTTGAGATCGAGTCCTATGAAATTCTTGGTAAATGGCTCAGTGAATGGGTGGAAGAGATGAAAAAGGCTATTGGAGAGGTGACTTAATGAGGGCAATTTTATTCACAAACAAAGAGGTAGATCTGGAGGGTTTTGAGATCGATGAGCTATACGTGATCTTTGCTAAAGGTGCAAAGGGAAGTATAACGGTTTCTGAGAAAGGTGAGATGTTCAGCTTGGCGCAGAGTAAACTACCGATCATCAAAAGAGCTGAAGAGGTAATAGAAAAACTTGAGAAAAAGCACAATGTAGTTGGAATGAGCGTAATTTTTGGAGAATATGAAAAGGAGATCGATCGCGTTTTTGAAGCTCAAAAACCTGAAATTGTGATCGCTGGAAGATATATGCCATTAACAGAGAAATTGATGAATTCAGACTCAATGATCCTCTTCTACCGCGGAAAAGTGGTATTTGATCGAATTCTTTATGTTCATTCAGAAGGTGCAAAAGCTGAAAAAGCGATAAATTGGCTAAAAAAGGGAAAAGAACTCCTACTTCTGGGTATAGTGGAACCAATGCTACCCCCGGAAACTCATGCAAGGAGAATGAAAGAAGCTCAAGAAAAGATTAGAAAAGACTTGGAAGAGCTCTCTAAGGGATTAAATGCAAACAAATTGGTTTTGGTAGGAAATATTGCTGATGAAGTGAAGAGAATTTCAAATGAGTTTGATGCAGATCTAATAATTCTTGGCAAGAATGTTGGTAAGAATAAACTCGAAGAAGTTCTTGAAAAAACCGAAGTTCCTCTGCTTTTAGTATAGGAGGGGATAGAAATGAAATTTGAGATCGTGAAGATCGAAATTCCGAAAGATTGCAACATCATTCTTGGCACCGCACATTTCATAAAGACTGTCGAGGATCTTTATGAGGCTTTGGTGAACTCAGTTCCGAGTATTAAGTTTGGAATAGCGTTCTGTGAAGCTTCAGGACCTTGTTTGGTTAGACATGAAGGTAACGACCCTGAACTTAGAGAACTTGCAGCTAAAAAAGCTCTTGAACTTGCATGCGGACACTGTTTTATAATTTTCATAAAAAATGCTTATCCTATAAATGTTCTTGGAAGGATCAAAGAGGTTCCAGAGCTTTGCACAATTTATGCTTCAACCGCAAATCCATTAGAAGTGATCGTCGTGGAAACAGAGCAAGGAAGAGGCATCATCGGAGTTGTTGACGGATTTAAGAGTAAGGGAATAGAGAGAGAAGAGGACATTAAAGCGAGGAAAGAGTTTCTTAGAAAGATTGGGTATAAACTTTGAAAATTTTTAAGAGTAGTAAAAAATATAACCACTTTTTTCAGAATTAATTCGTGAGACTTGCATTCTTGCTGCTGATCTTCTTCATGCTGAAAGCGAGCGGTTTCGAGATCGGAGTTGTGAGCATAAAAGGAGAGATCACAGAAGGAACCTACATCATGCTCGACAATGCCTACAAAAAAGCGAAAGAGAAAGATTTAGATCTTCTCTTAGTAGAAATAGACACTCCAGGCGGAATTCTTTCTTCCACCCAAAAGATCGTCTCTCTATTCATGAACAGCGAGATTCCGATAGTTGTTTATGTTGGCAAAGGCTCTATGTGTGCTTCTGCTGGCACCGTAATTCTTCTTTCTGCACACATTGCTGGAATGGCAAATGGAACCGCAATTGGTGCAGCGACACCTGTTACAACTGCTGGAACTGCTGCTGAGAATAAGACAATAAATTACATTGCGAGTTATGTTAAGGATCTTGCAAGTGCTCGTGGAAGAAATCCAGAGATTGCTGAGAAATTTGTCACCGAAGCTCTCAGCTTAACAGCTAAAGAAGCCTATGAGCTTGACGTAGTTGATGTCCTTGCGGACAACAGGGATGAATTGATCGCAAAGATCAATGGTATGAAAATAGCTGTAGGTGGAAAAGAGATCGTGCTAAATACAACAAGGTATACAATTGTGGAGATCGAAAAACCTTTTCAGGCAGTCCTATATGACATGATCTCAAACCCCCAAATTGCAGTGATCTTACTTCTTCTCGGAGTTTACCTTTTGATCTTTGGTTTAACCTCGCCAGGAATGATGGCTGAAGTTATTGGAGCAATTCTACTGATCTTAGCCTTTGCAGGTTTAGGAGTTTTGAATATAAACTACGCCGGCATTTTCTTAATAATCCTCGGAATCCTTTTCCTGATCGCAGAACTCTTAACTCCTACCTATGGAGCCTTAGCCATAGCATCGGTGATTTCAATGACTTTAGGAATTCTGATGATCTTTGAAGAGCCAATGATGCCAAAAGAATTTTATGAATTCTTTCCAAAATTCGCCTTGGGGATTGGAATAGGGATTGCGAGTTTTATGACATTCGTTCTTATAAAGATCATAAAAGTTAAGAGAAAAAGAAGCTCTGTTGGAGAAGTCATAGGAATAAGGGGAGAAGTCGTTGAGTTTGAAAATGGAAAAGGATTTGCAAAAGTTAGGGGAGAGATCTGGAGAATAGAATCAAAAGACGATCTCAAAGTTGGAGACGAGATCATAGTTTTAGAGAGAGATGGACTAAATTTGAGGGTGAAAAAATTTGAAGGAACTGAAAGAGGAGACGGAGAAGTGGCTAAAGAGACTGAAAGCAAAGCTTAGGAAATTGGAGGGAGATAAAAGATTCTTGGATAATATAAAAGCATATGCAAGCGATGCGGAATTCTTTCTTTCGAGATCTGACTTAATAAGAGCTTTTGAATGTGTGATATGGGCTTGGGCATGGTTAGAGATTGGATTAGAGTTAGAAAAACTCTATGAAGTTGGGACAACACATGCTAATGAACAGAGCGATCATTGAAAGAATTCTAAATTATGCTGAGCTTAAAGAAGACGATGTTGTGCTTGAAATTGGCTGTGGAACTGGAAATTTAACAAAAGCTCTTCTTGAAAGGTGCAGAGTGATTGGGATTGAGAAAGATCGGAAATTCATAGAACTGCTTAGAAAAAAATTCAAAGAGGAAATAGAAGCTAAAAAGCTCATTTTAATTCATGAAGACGCTTTGAAGGTTGAATTTCCATATTTTACAAAGTTTGTTTCAAATATTCCTTATGAGATCTCTTCTCCACTAATATTTAAGCTTTTTAATTACGATTTCGAGCTTGCAGTTCTCATGCTTCAGCGAGAATTTGCAGAAAGGCTCATCTGCGAAGATAGTCGGTTGGGAATCATTTCAAAAGCTTATTGCACAGCAGAATTGCTTGAAATTGTGGGTAGGAATAATTTTAAACCGATACCCAAAGTCGATTCTGCGATTGTTAGGATCAGACGATCTCCGAAGATTGAAGTTAAAAACAAGCAGTTATTTGAGCTTTTTGTTACATTTGCGTTCACTATGAGAAGAAAAAAACTCGAGAAGATTGCAAAAGAATTTGAAAAAAGATTTGGCTATAAAATAAAGTTAGAGAAAGAGCTTGCCAATAAGCGTCCAGAAGAGATCGGAGCGCTCAATTTTTCGAGGATCTTAGATGATCTACGAACCAGCTGAAGATAGCGAACTCTTGCTTGAAGTCGCATTGAAGGAGTTAGATCCGAATGATGAGGTAATAGAAATTGGTGCAGGAAGTGGTTTTGTAGCTGAAAAGCTTTTTAATAAGTGTAAATTTCTATTAACAACAGATATTTCGCCTTTTGCTGTGAAAAAACTCAAAGAAAAAGGATTAGACGTTGTCAGAACAGACATTGCAAATGGGATCAAAAAGAGGTTCTCTCTCGTTTTATTCAATCCACCATATTTAGAGCTTGAAAAAGAGTTGAAGCGTAGTTACTGGGAAGATCTGAGTATAGATGGTGGGAAGTATGGTTTGGAGGTGATCTGCAGATTTCTCGACACTCTGCGTAATTTTATGTCAGAGAGGGGAAGGGCGATCGTTATTGTTTCATCGTTGAACATACCAAAAGTTTTTGAAGAGATCACGATAAGAGGTTTTGAATACGAGATCGTTGGTGAGAAAAAACTATTTTTCGAAAAAATCTTTGCTATAAAGATCTTCGAACGAGGACAAGATCAAGGATCTCTTCTCTAACCTCAAAACCGTCTAAAGTCTCAAATTTTCCTTTTTCAACTTTTATGAGTTCTCCAACCTTTAGTTCTGGATTTGGTGATGAGACAACCTCATAAATTCCATCTGAAACGCATTTTAACCTCTTTATTTCTCTTTCACATCCTCCACATTTAAATCCGAGTATAACGCTTAACCTATCAGCTACTTCGTCATTCATATGATGTTCAAGCTCACAGCCAAGCTTCTCAGCAACGTCATCTTCAATGCCTATGAACTTGAAGAAGTTTGAAGCAATGTTGTAATGTCTTTTTATCCTTTTAGCTATTTCTTCTCCACTTTTTGTCAAAATAGCACCTTTGTAAGGGTTGTAGTCTACATATCCCATTTCTTTCAGCTTTAGAAGCATTTCAGTCACACTTGCAGGTTTTACTTTTAAGATCTTTGCAAGATCGCCAGTTTTTGCTACCTTCCCATTTTTTTGCAGATCGTATATGGCTTCAAGATACTCTTCCGCTCTTTCCACAAAAAGAGTATCTCGGAAAACTTAAATATTTTCGTCATTTGCTTCTCACATGTATTCCGAGATCTTCAATATAATCAGGAAGCACAATGAGATGATGAGAAACTCTATTCCATTGATTGCAAGCGAAAATCTAACTTCCGAACTTGTTAGGAAATGCTACTTAGCGGATTTTGGTCATAGATATGCGGAGGGAAAAGTTGGAGAAAGATACTATGCGGGGTGTAAATTCATAGACGAGGTTGAGGATCTCGCAATCAGACTAACTAAGAAACTTTTTGATGCAGAACATGTCAATCTACAACCAATTTCGGGTGTGGTAGCAAATCTTGCAGCATTTTTTGCATTAACAAAACCTGGAGATACAGTTTTTAGTATATCAGTTCCCTGTGGGGGACATATAAGCCATGACAAGATCTCTGCTGCAGGATTAAGAGGTTTAAAAGTTGTTTACTATCCATTCGATGTCAAAGCGATGAATTTAGATCTTCCCGCAACTGAGAAGCTTGCAAGAGAAGTAAAGCCAGAGCTCTTCATACTTGGCTCAAGTCTCATGCTCTTTAGACAGCCTGTGAAGGAGATCGTTGAGATCGCAGAAGAAATTGAGGCAAAAGTTATGTTCGACGCAAGTCATGTTCTTGGACTGATAGCGGGGAAAGTTTATCCAAATCCAATGAAAGAGGGGGCGGATGTGCTAACCGCTTCCACTCATAAAACCTTTTTTGGACCTCAAAGGGCTCTAATCTTAAGCAAGGAGAGTTTGGCAAAAAAGATCGATAGAGCGGTTTTTCCTGGAGTTGTGAGCAATCATCATCTCCATTCCTTAGCGGGATATGCGATTGCAGTGATGGAAATGCTTGAATTTGGTGAAGAATACGCTAAACAAGTTGTAAAAAATGCAAAAAAACTTGCGGAGGAGCTTTATAACAGAAATTACGCAGTTCTTGGAGAGAAGTTTGGATTTACTGAGACTCATCAAATCGCAATAGACGTTCGTTCCTTGGGAGGAGGAGATCCAGTTGCGAGAAAGCTGGAGGCGGTAGGGATAATAATAAACAAAAATCTACTACCGTGGGATCCACTTGAGAGCACCGCAAATCCATCTGGAATTCGACTTGGAGTTCAAGAAGTGACAAGACTTGGAATGAAGGAAGAGGAAATGATTTCAATTGCTGAATTCATCGATATGGCTATAAAGGAGAAAAAGAGTTTTGAAGAACTCAGAAAAGAGATCTCAGAGTTTAGAAGGGATTTTCAAACTGTAAAGTTCACCTTTGAAGAGTGCAATGCGTATTCTGAACTATGATAAAAAATTTAAATCCCGCATTATTTGAAAGACTTTTAAAAATCGACCCCTCTCCAAACTTCCTCGAATTTCTTGAAAAGCCCTTGAGAAAAAGTGTTAGAATAAACACACTTAAAGCAAATTTGGATTTCGTAGTAAATAGACTCTCGGCAATTCTTGAAGAAAGAGTCCCGTGGTGTGAAGAGGGTTATTACGTTAACACTGAAGAGCTTTCATCAATCCCGGAGCACCCGCTCGGGGTGGTCTTTTCACAATCTTCAGTTTCAATGATCCCGCCAATTTTGATGGAACTTGAACCAAAAATGACCGTTCTTGATCTCTGTGCATCTCCAGGAGCAAAAACGACACAAATAGCCCAGTATATGGAAAATGAGGGATGTATAGTTGCAAATGACGTAAAAATTGAAAGGATCAACATGTTGATCTCAAATCTTCAGAAGTGTGGAGTGCTGATCGCTAAAGTCACCATGCTTGATGGAAGGAAATTTGCAAAATTTGAGAAAAAATTTGATGCGGTGCTCGTGGACGCTCCTTGTAGTAATTTGGGAATGATCAGAAAGAACTTTGTTTATGCGAAACAGTGGAATTTGAAAATGAGTCTTCATTTGTCTAAATTGCAGAAGGAGTTGCTAATGACAGGTTATAAGTGTCTTAAACCTGGTGGGATCCTTATCTACTCAACTTGCACCTTAGAGCCTTTGGAGAATGAAGAAGTCATCGATTACCTTTTGAGGAATACTGAAGCCAATTTGGAAAAGATTGAGCTACCAATAAACGCAATTGGCGGATTTACAAAATTTGAAGAAAATTCTTATTTAGAGGAGGTGAAAAAATGTCTTCGAATTCATCCACAGATGAACGACACAGAGGGATTTTTTGTAGCGAAGATCACAAAATAAAAGCTCTTATTAGAGAACAATTCGGTGCGGAAGTTGAGCTATGCTTTTACGTTGGAGGGAGAGGTAAAGTGTATGCTTATAAAGAGTGCGAGTTTTCCATTAGAGGCAAAAACAAGGGAATTTATTTCGGTAAGATCGAAAAAGACGGGTTGAGACTTTCGATCGAGGGAAGTTTTATCGTCGGAAGATTTGCAAAAAAAGGTGTTTTAGAGATCCACGAAAGAGAGGCGATTGATTGGTTGAATGGAAAGGATCTGAAAAGCGACTATAAAGGCTACTGCATACTCAGGTGGGGAGAATACTTCTTGGGTTGTGGAAAGGGGAATGGTAAGGTTATAAAAAATTACGTGCCAAAAGATCGAAGACTTCGAGCCTCTTCAGAGGAAATCGGCGATTAGTGGCAAATGATCCGAAGGTCTCTCCGCAAGTCTTGGTTTAAGATCCACATCGCAGTATTTGCATTTCTCAGCAAGGCTCTTTGTAGCGAGAATTGCATCTACTCTCCAGCCAAGTCCCTTCTCTATTGCACCTTTAACGCGATAGTCGTAGAATGAATAGATCTTCTCATTTGGATGCATTTTCCTTAGCAGATCTACAAAGCCAAGATCCAATATCTTCTTATATGCTTTTCTCGCATCCTCGTGGAAACAAACATGATTCCTTAGCTTTTCAGGACTATGAACGTCTATTGGCTCGGGGGCAACGTTCATGTCTCCGCAGATCAGTATTCTATCGTTTAGATCAAATTTTTTAATCCACTCATAGAATTTCTCAAGCCATTTGAGCTTGTAAACATACTTTTCGCTTTCTATACTGTAGCCTTGCGGAACATAGATGTTGATCAACTTAAGATCATCGAATTCTGCAAAGATCAATCGATCTTCATCTTCTCCATTCAAACCAAAGCTAACCTTTATTGGCTCTTTCAGCGACGCAATTGCAACCCCACTCTGCCCTCCCTTGCCTCTGAAGACAACGTGATATCCAAGCCTTAGAAATTCTGCTGAGGGAAATTTCCTGTCCTCAACCTTTGTTTCCTGCATGCAAAAGAAATCTGGCTTCTTCTCCTTTATCCATGGGATAACGATGTGAAGCCTTGAATTGATTGAGTTCACATTGAAAGTTGCAACTCGCATGGTTTCAATTCATTATTTAAATTAAAAATCTTTCCTCGAATTGTAGCTCTTACAAGAATTCCTTATAGGACACTCTTCACATTTCGGATTTCTTGGTAAGCATAAAGTTTGTCCAAAGCCAACAAATGCGGAATTCAGTCTATCCCAAAGTTCTATTGGAAAGATCTTCTTTAATTCTTCCTCAGTCTCCTCTGGCTTCCGAGTTTCCACCAATCCAAGTCTATTCGCAATTCTGTGCACGTGAGTGTCTACAGCAATGGCGGGTTTACCAAGATAAGCTAAGACTATGTTTGCGGTTTTTCTCCCAACCCCTGGAAGTTCTAAGAGCTCTTCAATCGTTTCCGGGAATTTTCTTCCCCTAAGGATCTCAGCGATCTCCTTTATTCTTCTCGCCTTAACCCTATAAAATCCAACCGATCTTATAAGGCTCTCTATCTCATCCACTTTCATCTCAGCAAGTTCTTCAATCGAATTCACCTTAGAAAAGAGTTTCGCGACAGCCTTTGAAGTCTGCTCATCTCTTGTTCTTGCACTCAAAACTGTAGCGATTAGAATTTGCCAAGGTTCAAGCTTTACATTGTGCAAGAAGATCGGAGCATTTCTCTTCTTTGCTTCACTTTCCATGAGATCTATGAGCTCAAAGAGATCCATGCTTTTAATCGAATAAGTTTTTAAAAAGTTCTTCCAATTTTGGCTATGAAGTTCGATTATGCAAAGACTGGTGTGGATATAAGTAAGACTGAGAAAGCTATAAACGCTTTGACGAGCATTGTGAAATACAGGAGGAGAGGATTTGGAGGACCAATTCTCGTTTCCCATTACGCTGGAGTCATAGATCTCGGCGATTATGGTGTTGCAATCACAACCGATGGAGTTGGGACTAAGATCCTTGTTGGGATTGCGATGAAGAAGTTCGACACTCTCGGAATTGACTGCGTTGCTGCAAATGTCAACGATCTGCTCGCAATAGGGGCGGAGCCTTTGGCAATGGTTGACTACATTGCAATGCAGAAGATCGATGAAAACATCGTTGCGGAGATCGCAAAAGGGCTTGAAGAGGGTTGTAGAATTGCAAACATAACACTTGTTGCTGGAGAAACCGCGACGCTGACGGAGATGATCAATGGCTTTGACTTAGCTGGAACAGCGATAGGAGTTGTGAAGAAGGACAAGATCATAACTGGCAAAGATGTTAAGCCTGGAGACGTTATAATGGCTCTTCCAAGCTCTGGAATTCACTGCAATGGTTTAACCTTAGCAAGGAAAGTTATTGAAGCGAATGGGCTTAGCTATTTCGACAAATTCGGAAACAAAACGATTGGAGAGGAGCTATTGACTCCCACAAAGATCTACATGGAAGTCCTTGAGATCATAAAGAACTGCGAAGTTCATGGACTTGCACATATAACTGGTGGTGCTTTTAGAAAACTGAAAAGATTGAGAAAGGATGTGAAATACGTCATCGACTCACCGCTAAAGCCTCAGGAGATCTTCAAGTTCATTCAAAAGCTTGGCAATGTAGACGAGCTTGAGATGTATCGAACTTTCAACATGGGAATGGGTTTTCTCGTCATTGTGCCAGAAAAATCTGTGAGCTGTGTTGAAAAATTTGGAGCGAAGAGAGTGGGTTACATAGATGAAGGAGAAGGAGTATTTGTCAAAGATCTCAGAATTGACTGATCCTAAGCTTCCTGAGGTTTCTGAAGAGATCTTAAGAGCGATAAAAAATAGGATCGAAGAGTTTGAAAAACTTGGCAAAAATGGGAGAACAACTTTTGACTTTAAACCTTTTTTAGATTTAGAACTTGAAGCAACGGTTGAAACAGAGCTTGCTTTTTGCATTTCAACAGCAAATTCATCTGCAAAAGCTGGTTTGAGATTTCAAAAGCTTTTGGAAGGCAAAGAACTTTCAAAACTTGAGGCTAAGGAAATTGAAGAGCTTTTAAGAAGGGCTGGGGTAAGATTTTGTAAAAAGAAAGCAATATATATAGAAAATGCTATAAAAAAATTCCAAAGGCTCCAGATACTCGAAGAAGATGCAAGAGATCTTCTTGTAAAAGAATTCTATGGACTTGGATTCAAGGAAGCGAGCCATTTTTTGAGAAACATTGGCAGAAAGGATTTTGCAATCCTCGATAGACATATACTTAGATGGCTTGGAATATCTTATCCTTCTCTAACGAGGAAAAGATATCTCGAGGTGGAGAATAGAATGAGGGAGATAGCTTTAAAAAACAAAATCAGCGTTGCGGAGCTCGATCTTCTTGTATGGTTTTCAAAAACAAAAATGGTTTTGAAATAGTTAGATCTTCAAAGCAAGCTCAAATGCCTCCATTGTTGCATCTATAGCCTTTCTTGGCTTAACACAGTCCCCGATCTTGTAAATTTCTGGCACTTTGTCTTTGAGTTGATCATAGAGCCCATCATTCGACTTTGTTCCAACTGCAAGCACCGCGGTGTCGCATTCGATCTCCTTCAGTCCCTTTGGAGTTTCAACCACTACCGCATTCTTCCTGATCTCCACAGCTTCTGTTTCTGTGAGCATTTCAACTCCTTTCTGGTTAAGATAAAGCAATACAGTCCATCTCGTGCTAATTCCAATGTCCTGACCAATCTTTGGAAGCATATCGATCAGCGTAACCTTGCATTTGTCAGCAAGTAATGCAGCGGTGTCACAGCCAATGCCTCCTCCACCGATCACAACCACTTTCTTCCCAACCTTTGCCTTCCCGCTGAGAACGTCAAAGGCGGTTACAGCATTTTCAACTCCTGGAATTGGTGGTATCAAAGGAGATGCGCCGACTGCAATGATCACGACATCTGGTTTTTCAGCAAGCACTTTCTCTGGAGTTGCAGTAGTGTTGTAGTAGATCTTAACTCCAAGCTTTGGAAGAACATTCATGAAGTATTTTCCAAATTCTGCAAACTCGTAAGCAAGTGGAGAGCTTGATGCGATGTTGAATTGCCCTCCCAATTTGTCGGTCTTTTCGAAAAGCACAACTTTGTGCCCTTTCTTTGCAAGAAATTCTGCAGAAACGCAACCTCCAGGACCTCCACCGACAATAACTATCTTCTTCCTCTTTTCAGCCTTCAAATCTCTGATCTCAGCCTCTCTTCCTGCGGAAGGATTAACCAAGCAAGTAACCTCCATTCCCTGCATAACATTGTCCATACAACCTTGATTACAGGCTATGCAATATCTTATCTCGTCAAATCTTCCTTCCTTAGCCTTCTTTGGAAATTCAGGATCCGCAAGCAATGCTCTGAACATTGCAACCATGTCCGCTTTTCCCTCTTGAAGGATCTTCTCTGCAACGATTGGATCGTTTATTCTGTGAGCTATGATCACTGGCACATTAACCGCCTTCTTGATCTCTTCGCTGAGATAAGCAAATCCACCCCTTGGAACAAGCATCGTTGTAAGTGGTCTTCTTGACTCATGCCAACCCGCCATGACATTGATCGCACAAACACCAGCGTCTTCAAGGATCTTTGCAATAACCTTCATCTCTTTAACAGTATTTCCACCTTCGACGAATTCATCACCGGGAATTCTGATCATAACTGGATAATTGCCACATTTTTCCTTGATCCTTTCTACGATCTCAACCGCAAACCTTGCTCTATTTTCTATGCTCCCTCCATACTCGTCTTTCCTCTTATTCGTTGCGGGACTGAAGAATTGTGAAATGAGATATCCAGCAGATCCAATTAGCTCAACTGCATCAAATCCCGCTTTTTTAGCTCTCAAAGCAGCTTCTGAAAACTCTTCTTCGATCTTTAAAATTTCCTCCTTGGTAAGCTCCTTCGGAGTCCTCTTTGTGAAGATCGGAGGGGGAATTGGAGAAGGTGCGACCGGGGTTCTATCAGGATCGAATGAGATCTCGTATCTTCCTGGATGCCATAGTTGAACCGCACATTTTACATCGTATTCATGAAATAATTTGGAGAGCCTTGAAAGCTCGGGGATAAATTTGTCGTCATATATTGCGAGACCCCCATGGAAATACCGCTCGATCTTAGCAACTCCTACAATTGCGAATCCTATTCCTCCCTTTGCACGCTCTCTATAGAAGTCAAGAAGTCTCTCTGTAATTCCACCTTCGGGTGTGTGATAATTCAGCTCTGCAGCGGGCAAAACGATGCGGTTCTTTATCTTCATTCCCTCGATCTCTATTGGCTCAAAAAGCTTCATAGCAAAACTTTATAATTACGTATAAAATGCTTTCGATTCCGCTCTAAAAAACTATAGTTCTTAGATGAATCTTCCAAAGAGCTGATTAAAAAGCGAGAGCGAATAATTCTTCACAATCAAATTTCCTTCGATCTCTATTTTGTCCTCGTTGATGCCAAAGGTTTCCATGGCTAAACGGATGTGCTTAATTTCTCTTGGATGAAAGCCCATTAGCTTTGCACAAATGAAATCGCATGCAACAACGTCATCACTTGCAACCATTACGCCATGCTTCAAAGGAACTGTGCTCGATTCAGATTTATCTCCTCCAATGATCCCATCAACTATTGTCAATCTTGGACTTGTGAATTGAAGCAGATCTACGAGCTTTTGACTTATTCTTGGATGCAAGTAGATCGCGGGTTTCTTCAAAAACCCCATGTTGTTCTTTATCCCAAGAGTCACTTTGGTGAGATGATGAACTTTCATTTTTGGAGCACTTATAAATTTATTTCTCGCTTCAATTGCAGTTTTAGCCATTTTTACAGTTTTCAAGGCTTTTCCGTTTATTTCAACTTCTAAAAATTCTTCTTCGTTTAAATTTATGCATTCAGCGAGCTTATTTATCCCAAAATGCTCAAAACAATGTTTTGCGGAATCTCTAAAAAATCCCCCTTCAATCACAGTTAACTCTTCTCCGTGTTCTTTGGCACACCTAATTATAGCCTTTACAACCTCTGGATGGGTTATACAACCATTTGCAGGATCGTCAAATTTTAGAAAATTTGGCTTAAGATAAGAGCATTTTTTGAATCCAAAAACATCGTAAACCTTTTCGATGAACTTTCCAACCTCTTCATAGCTCTCAACATTTTCAACGAGAACCTTGGGCATAGATCCATCGCTTTGAGCAAGAAATTTAAATATTTTTCCAGGAGAGCATTTTGTAAAATTTTTTAAATTGCTCTTCATCGAATTATGTGGATCTCGGAATAATCTACAGCGGAAAATTCGGAGAGAGATTTGTTTGCAATCTCGCGGATCCAAAACTTTGTCCAAGGTTTGGGGCATGTGGGATTGAGATTTGTGATCTCTGCAAGAAATACGATTTCTCTTCCAAGATCTCATTCGTTCAATCTCTACCTGAGCCAAATGCTATTGGCTTATACGTTGAAGAGCCAGAAGGCTATGTTCAAAAGTTCTCATGCGATGTGCTTGTAGCGATAAACGTTCATCCAGACATTCTCATCTCATTACCAAAGATTGGAGAGTTTAAAGCCCTAATTGTGCCAGCATGTGATCAAAAGTGGTGCTCGCCAGGTTTAAGAAGACAATTGAGTGAAAAATGCGAGCAAATTGGCATCGAATTCGTTTCCCCAAAGCCATTCTGTAGTCTAATTCCTCGAGGAAATATTTTAAGAAGATTTTGTGATGAATTCAGCTTAGGACGCCCTGAGTTTTTTGTGGAATTGGATGACAATGCGATCATTTCTGCGGAAGTTTTGCGAAGCGATCCATGTGGTTCCGCTTACTACGTTGCCAAGAAGATGAAGGGCTTTGTTATAGAAGATCTGAGTGAATTCTACAAGGAGATCCACCAGCATCAATGCGCCTATCCATGTATGGCAAGCATGGAAAGAGACGTGGAGCTCATAGAAGCGCCATTTCACCTTGCGGGCTATATAATGGTCTACAACTTTAGCAAAGCTGTAGGGATAGAGGCGAAGGATTTTGTTCCTGAGCACTTTAGGAAAATCGTTCTGATCTGATATGGTTCCTGATTTTGTGAAAAGAATTTGGGATAAATACAAGCTTGAGGAGAACGTTAGAGATCACTGCATCACTGTAGCAAATTTAGCTTTGAAGATTGCGGAGAGAATAGAGAAAAATGGCATCAAGTTAGATAAGGAAGCGATTTTTATTGGTGCTTTATTCCATGACATAGGCAGAGCAATCACTCACGATCCATTTCAGCACTTTTTAAAATCCGTAGAGATCCTAAAGGCGGAAGGAATTGATGAGAAAGTTGTAAAGATCGCTGAAAGACATTTCAGTGCTGGTATTACAGCTGAAGAAGCGAAGAAGCTTGGTTTACCTGAGAAGGATTATCTGCCAGAAACCCTTGAGGAAAAGATCGTGAGCTTTGCGGACAACATCACCTTTGGAAGCAAAGTTGTAGACTTTGACAGCTTTATGCGACGTTTGGACAAGATCGATGCAGAAAATCCAAAGCTAAGGTGGTTCACAGAAGCTACAAGGAAAAGAGCGAGAGAGATGAAGGAAGAGATCGAAAAGCTCAGCGGTTTGAGGTTTTAGATATTATCTTCAATGCAATTCTAAAAAGATCTGGATTTTTAATGCATGTTTTTATAATTCTGAATAAAACTGAAGGAGAGAGAAAAGTTGAAGGACGATCCATGTGAACGTTGGAGAAATCAAAGTCCTTCAAAGATCTTACGATCGCATTTAGCTCTTCATCTTTTAGCTCATAAACTCTCCTTATTATTTTTCCAAGCTTTATCTCCCTTCCAAGCTCTTTTAGAAAACTATCACGATACGCTTTAAGATTTGGAAAGTTTTCAGCAAGCTTCTCAACTGCGATAAGCAAATAGTAAAGTCCACCACCAGTGTGCGGTTTTACCATTCCAGCGGAATCGCCAATCAAAGCAACATTTCCTTTAACGAAATCCACAAGTTTTAAAGGGATCATTCCAGAATTTAGTTCAATTATGCTCCCTTTAATCCTTTTAGAAACAGAAGGATGTTTTTCAAGCAGATTTCGAAGAAAATTCATCGCATTCTCTTTCGCAATCACACCAATTCTTGCTGTGTCGCCTAAGGGAATTGCGTAAGCAAAGAATTCGCTATACGCTTTTCCAAGATAGATCTCGACAAAGCTTTGATCAATCGCTTCAAACCTTGTCTCGATCTGCACAGCGGTCGTGAAATTCGGTCTTTCAAAGTTATAGGCTTTGACAACTTCCGAATTTAAGCCATCCGCTCCGATAATATATTCTGCGGGAATTTCCTTTCCATCTATCACCGCTTTTCTACCTTTAAACTTTAGCTTCGATTTTATTAAAACTTCTGCAAATTCCGATGCCTTTTGAAAAAGCATCTCATCAAGAATTTTTCTTTCTATCACATAAGCCCTTCCGGGAGCACAGAAAAAATCACCCGAAGGGGAGAAAAAGAGTGCTCCTTCTATCTTGTTTTCAAGAGCTTTTTCCATTCTGCAGTATTTTTTGTAGCTCTCGAAGCACTTATCGCTTATAAGTCCAGCACACTGCACAGGAAAGCCAGGGCTTTGATGCTCTTCTACCAAAAGAACCTCGTTTTCTTTCCCCAAATTAATCGCAGAAAGACTTCCCGCTGGTCCACCGCCTACAACGAGGATCACGATGAAGATTAGAGAAAAGATATTTATTTCATTTCTATAAGTTGCGGTGTGGAAGTGATCTACGAAAAGCTTTGTCCAGCCTGTGGAGGAGATTTGAGCTGGAAAGAGCTGACTTCTCACTTTTGCGAGAATAAAAAAATCGAGATTTGTGCAATGGATGAGATTAAACCCTTTGAAGAGTTATTTGCGAAATGTGTTGGTGAGCCAAGAGAGATACAAAGGATGTGGGCGAAGAGAGTTCTTCGTGGTGAAAGCTTTGCGTTAACCGCACCAACTGGCATAGGAAAAACATCTTTTGGACTTGCAATCTCTCTTTTTCTGGCAAAAAATGGAAAGAGATGCTATATAATATTTCCAACTTCAGTTCTCGTTAAGCAGGCGGTTGAAAATCTTAGAGCTTATGCAGAAAAAATTGGTCTGGAGTTGAGTTTTAACGATACTGAAAAATTTCCAGTTGGATTTTATCATTCAGAGGTCAAAGCTAAGGAGGAATTCTTTGAAAAAATCAAGGATTTCAGAATTTTGATCACAACCGCACAATTTCTTGCCAAGAACTTCGAAAAGATGAAAGATATGAGCTTTGATTTCATATTTGTAGATGACGTTGATGCGATCCTCAAAATGTCAAAAAACGTTGAAAGAATACTTAGCTTGCTTGGAATTGAAAAGGGTAAAAAAGGAGTTCTTGTAGTCTCAACCGCAACCGCTAAAGTTGGTAAAAAAGCTGAACTCTTTAGAAAATTCCTGAATTTCAGCATCGGCTCTTCTCAGTTTTATTTGAGAAACATTGAAGATGTAATATTGAGCAATTTTGAAGATCTGCAACTAATACTTACCAAGCTTGGTTCTGGGGGAATAATATATGCGAGAAGCGTTGAAGAATGTGAAAGGATTAAGAAAGCGCTTTCAGGGTTCAAAGTTGGCATTGTAACCTCTAAGGATTCAAAAGACTTCGAACTTTTTTCAAAAGGTGAGCTCGATTTTCTCGTTGGCACCGCACACTATTACGGCATTCTCGTTAGAGGTATTGATCTTCCTGAAAGGATAAAGTTTGCAATCTTTATTGGCTGTCCTGTGCATAGGATAAAGATCGAAGATCTTGACTCCACTCCAATTTCAGTAATTAAAATTCTTGCTCTCGCTCTAAGAGAGGACAAAAGGCTTGAAAAGTTTATTCCAAAGCTTAAATTTGCTGAAAAAATTGAAAAAGAGTTGAGGAATGTTTTGAAGGAGATCATAACGGAAGGTAAGATCCGGCTTAAAGATGTGGTAGTTCGAAAGAACGAGGTAATTTTTCCAGACATTAGAACCTATCTGCAAGCTTCAGGTAGAACTTCAAGGCTCCATGCGAAGGGATTAACGAAGGGTGCAAGCTTTGTTTTCGAAGAAGATCAGGAAATTCTCAAAGCTTTCATCGAAAGGGCAAAGTTCTACGACATAAACTTCACAAAAATCGACTCGGTTAACCTTGAAAAATTAAGGGAAGAACTTGAGGAGAGCAGAAGAAAGGAAGAAAAAGCAGAGCTAATTAAACCCGCCCTGCTAATAGTTGAAAGCCCAACAAAAGCTAAACAAATTGCAAGATTTTTTGGAAAACCAAGTATAAGGTTTATCGATTCAATTCCAGTTTATGAGGTGCCAACTGAAAGGTATTTGCTTCTGATCACCGCAACTCTTGGACACATAACAGATCTGGTGACGAAAAGAGGATTCTATGGGGTTCTTGAAAATTTCATCCCTATTTATGGAACAATAAAGAAGTGTAGAAAGTGTGGTCATCAGTTTGTTGACGATGATTTCTGTCCGAGATGTGGTTCCACTGAGTTCGATGATGCCTTTAAGCGAATTTCTGTGCTAAGAAAATTGGCAGAAGAAACTGGCTTTGTGATCATTGGCACAGATCCGGATACTGAAGGAGAAAAGATCGCATGGGATCTGAGCAATCTTCTCTGCGGAGACATAAAGAGAGCAGAATTTCATGAGATCACGAAGAGAGAAATAAATAAGGCATTGAAAGACCTCAGAGAGATTAAAAGGAACCTTTTAATGGCGCAGATCGTTCGAAGAATAGAGGATAGATGGATAGGTTTTGTTTTAAGCCAAAAAGTCCAGGAATACTTTAACAAGAGGCATTTGTCCGCGGGCAGAGCTCAAACTCCTGCTTTGGGATGGATTGTTGAGAGATATAGGGCTCAGAAAGTTAAGAAAAGCCTTGCATTCATTCCAGAGCTCGAGATCTATGTTGAAACCGATAATAAGGAGCTTGAAGTGAAAGTGGAGCTGATAGAAGATAGAGTGGAATTCCGAACTCCAATGCCACCATATACCACGAACTCTCTCTTGTTTGATGCAAACGCAATTTTAAAGCTATCTACAAAGGAGGCAATTGAAATCGCTCAGGATTTATTTGAGAATGGTCTTATAACCTATCATCGCACGGATTCCACAAGAGTGAGCGAGCATGGAAGAAATTTGGCTAAGGAATATCTTGGAGACGATTTTAAGGGTAGAGAATGGTTCTTTGAAGGCGCGCATGAGTGCATACGCCCCACAAGAGCAATTGATAGAAATACGCTTGAGAGATTGATAGAGGAAAGGATCTTAGATCTTGAAAACTTTAGATGGACTCATTTAGCCCTCTACGATCTGATCTTTCGAAGGTTTATGGCATCGCAGTGTAAAGATTACATGGTGAGGGTGAAAAAGTATCGAATTACAGCCAATGGAAGATCTTTTGAGGATGAAAGAGTAATTGAAGCTACTGGAAGAGCTTATGAGCTATATAAATCTGTTTGGGTAAGAAAAGAGCTTAAAGAAGGGACATTCAAGGTTCAAGCAGAGATTAGACGTATTCCCTCAGCACCTCTTTTAACACAGGCGGAACTAATAAATTTGATGAAGGAGAAGGGTATTGGAAGACCCTCTACCTATGCGGTTATCGTTGACAGGCTTTTTACAAGACACTACGTTTTAGAGAAAAATGGAAAACTGATACCAACAAAGGAAGGAATTTCAGTTTACGATTTTTTGAGCTCAAATTATGCTCCATTCATTTCCGAAAGTAGAACCAGAACTTTGGAGGAGAAGATGGATGCAATAGAAAAAGGAAAGATGGATTATATTGAAGCGATTAAAGAGCTCCGAGAAGAAATTGAGAGGATCTGCTAATTTACCTTTGGAAATTAGAAAGACTTATATAACCTTGCTATAACGCTGATCAATGCCAGCTAAACCAATGCAAACCTACGCATATTTCTTCGATTTTAGGTTTAGCTGGAGCTATAGGTTTAGCTACTAAAAGGAGGTGTTCTGCATTGGCTTCGTCTGCGTATATCTTTATGCTTTATAAATATAAGAGGTGTTTTATATGATTGGAAAATTAAGGAGATTGAGGAGAATAATACGAAATGGAAGAACTTTGATCATGCCAATGGACCATGGAGTTAGCAAAATAGAACATGGGCTCGAAAACGTCGAAGAAATTCTAAAAGCGGTGAGTGACTACATCGATGCGGTGGTTTTGCATAAAGGTGTTGTGAAGAATTCAAAAATCGTTGCAGATCTTGAGATCGGGCTGATAGTTCATCTGAGTGCATCAACAAGTTTGAGCAAGGATCCGAATGATAAAAGAATAGTCTCGAGTGTGGAGCATGCAATAGCTCTTGGAGCGGATGGAGTTAGCGTTCACGTGAACATTGGAAGCGAAACTGAGGCAAGACAGCTCGAAGAGCTCGGCAAAGTTTGTGAACTCGCTGATAGCTATGGCATTCCAACGCTTGCGATGATGTATCCTCGTGGTAAGGTGGACGTGAACACTGAAACTGTAACACAAGCTGCGAGAGTTGGGTATGAACTTGGTGCGGACATAGTGAAAGTGCCATACGTTGAAAAGTTCTCGCAAGTTGTAAAATTCTGCAAGGTTCCAGTTGTAATTGCAGGAGGGAGCAAGGAAAGCGAGAATGAGCTTTTGAAAAAAGTGGAGATCGCGTTGAAAAATGGTGCATGTGGAGTTGCAGTCGGGAGAAACATTTTTAGCAGTTCATCGCCGAGAGACATTGCTAAGGCACTGCATCACATAATACATGATGGGATGAGTGCCGAAGAAGTGATCGAGTATGAAGGAGATCTGGTTGCTGGCAGATGGAGATAACTGGGAAGAAGTGAAAGCAAGCTTAAGAAATGCTATCGAACTCGGCTTTGATGGAGCAATAGTTAGAGAAAATTACATAGATCGAGCTAAAAAGCTTGGAAAGATCGAGCTATTACCACTTGAGGAGATTGTTGAAATTAAGTCCGCAAGAGATCAGGAGATGGCATTGAGCAAAAAAATCGCAGTCTTAAAGTTCTCCGATTGGAAAGTGATCCCATTGGAGAACATAGTTGCGATGAAGAAAGGAAAGGCTATTGTGATCGTTGACAACATAGAAGATGCGAAGCTTGCGCTGATGACACTTGAAAAAGGTGCGGATGGAATTGCTGTGAAAGGGGATAGAGAAACGCTTAGAAAGTTTTACGAAGTTGCTAAATACTCGAATGAGAAAACAAAGCTGTATAGAGCAAAAATAAAAGAAATAAGACCGCTTGGACTTGGAGAAAGAGTTTGCATAGACACCGTTTCGATCATGTCAATTGGCGAGGGAATGCTTGTAGGCAACAAGGCGGGATTCATGTTCCTAATTGCAAGTGAAAGCGAAGAAAGCGAGTATGTCGCTTCAAGACCATTCAGAGTGAACGCTGGAAGCGTTAATGCTTATCTGAAGGTTGGTGAAAAGACGAGATATCTTTCAGAGTTGAAAGCAGGTGATGAGGTTGAAATAGTCAGCTTCGAAGGAAAAGTCAGAAAAAGCTATGTTGGCAGAGTAAAGATCGAGCGCAGACCTTTGCTACTCGTAGTTGCTGAAGCAAATGGAGTTGAAGGAAGTGTTATTTTGCAAAATGCTGAGACTATTAAGCTCATAAATCCTGAAGGCAAACATGTTTCCGTTTCTGAGCTAAAGATTGGTGATGAAATTCTTGTCTGGGTTGGAGAAAAGGCAAGGCATTTTGGAGTTAGGATCGAGGAGTTCGTGATTGAAAAATGAGACTCGTTGCAACTGTTTCGAATTCTGAAGAGTTAAAGCTTGCAGAGCGAGCGGATTTGATAGAGCTTAGGCTCGATCTTGGAGAATTTAAGGAAATTCCCAGAGGTAATTTTATTGTGACATGCAGAAGAAAAAGTGAGGGCGGGCTTTACGATGGAGAAGAGGAAAAAAGGATAGAAAAAATGAGGTTTTTTGCTGAAAAAGTGAATGCTGAGCTTGTGGATCTTGAGTTTGACCTTCCAGATCGCTATTTTAAAGAATTCAACTGCAAGATCATCGAGTCCTACCACAACTTCAAGGAAACGCCCAATTATAGCTTTTTAAAGGACCTCGTCGAGAGTAAAAGGGGTGACTATTTTAAGATTGCAACTCTCGGCAAAAGTGAAGAAGATTGGAGAAAGATCGTTAAGATCCTCTTAGAATACGAAAACGTTGTGGCATTTCTAATGGGTGAAAAATTCAGCTATACGAGGATCTTCTCCGCCTATCTTGGCTCACCATTCATCTACTGCTACGTCGGAACAAAAAAAGCTCCCGGACAGATCGAGCTGAACGATGCAGCTCAGATCCTTAGACTCTTAGGGGTGAGAAGATGAAGATCCTGATCTACGGCGTTGGAGATCTTGGAACTTTGTTGAAGGATTTCTTTTATTCGCGAGGCTACGATGTGAAGGGCTATGATGTGGATGAAGCGAAGAAGGAAACTGAAAACATTTCAGAATTTGACGTGATCTTTGTTTGCACACCAATGGGAGAAATAAGGAATGCACTTGGCCATATAAGAAGTGAGGCGAAGAAAAGTGCTTTGCTCGTTGATGTAGCTTCTGTCAAGAGCGTTTCGATTTCATTATTTGAAAGATCCGGCTTTGATTTTCTCAGCATTCATCCAATGTTTGGAAAAGATAGTGAATTGGCTCTTTCAAATATAATAGTAGTTCATGAATCTGGAAGAGAGGAAGAAAAAGTTATATTGAATGAATTTATAAAAAGTGGAGCTCAAATAACAAGAATGAACGCTGAAGAACATGACAAAAACATGGTGAAGATCCAAGGGTTAACGCATTTCTTGCTATTGGTTTTTGCGGATCTCTCAGAAGATCTAAGCTATGGAACTCAGAATTACAACGTTCTACGTAAACTTTCAGCAAGATATCTCGAGCAGAACTGGGAAATGTGCTATCTGATCCTAAAAAATGCTGAAAAGGATCGAGAAGAATTTATTAGCAGAATAATAGCTCTAAATGAGACGATCAAAGACAGAGAGAAGTTCCGAAGGGTTTTTTCGAGGTTAAAGGAGCTTTCAGATCTCGCA